>CAYQTY010000027.1:0-16026 GCA_964420535.1 uncultured Leptolinea sp.
ATTTTTCATTTATTCCATTTGATAAATCACCCGAATAGATATAGGCCAAATAAATACTAAATATTGTGAGAACCTAGCCATAATATTAGAAGTATGTTAAATTGTTGGTATGAATAACTTTTAGGGGCAACCAATGCAGCGATTTTTAGTTTTAATTGCGATAGGAATTCCAATAGGTTTTCTAATTCTAGGGGGTTTAGCTAAGAAATTAGTACGAGGACCAGGATGGGATAGAAAAGATTTTTACCTCGGGATTGAATCAATGTTTGCAGCATTATCAGCTCAAATAGTTTATTTATTTGATATCATGAAGCAAGGTATTACTAACTCGGTTTTATTAGAGGGGAGTATAAATAAACTGTTTCTTACAGGTATCTTTTTTTTGTTTTCTTTTTTTCTTCTTTTTCCTATTTTAATTCTCCACCAGGAATTTTCTGAAAAAGATACTAATCGTAAAAGCCAGATAATATACTTATGTTTGATTTCAAACATGATAGGAGCTTTTGATCTTATTGCTTTCATTCTTTGGGTAAAAGGTATATGAATATGAATTTTAAAAATGAACTATCAATTATAGCTTGCGGTGGTTTGGTAATGCTTCTTACCTTTTTTGCTCAAAAAGTAATGCAAATACATCTAAGTGATGCTCTAGTATTAGGACTAAATTTCGTTGGAATATTTTTTATTTTTATGGGGATGTTGCTTACTTTACTTAAATACTATCGTATGTACATTAATATGAGAAACAAGAAGGATAAACAGATATTTTTTATTTATGCTATTGAGGATTTTGATAGGGTTCATAGCATTTATTCTTTTCTAAAGCAAAATGGATATAAACCTTGGTTAGATCAATTAGACCTTTTGCCTGGGCAAAATACATCAGAAGTAATAAAAAATGAACTGACGCGTTCTAAGATAGTTTTCGTTTTCATTTCAAAATATGTTTCAGTTAACGATTCAAATATTCTGGAAGAAATACGGTTATCTCTTAAATCATTACCCTCCCCTTATAGAGGATTCAGCCCAGTAATTCCGATTCGCCTTGATGATGTTGAAATCACTATCGATGAGTTGAAACACATCCAATCAGTTGATCTTTATAAATATCAAAATTTATCAAAATTATTGGATTCTTTAGATATTTGGCATATAGGGAAAGAGTTGTAGAAACCTGTATCCAATTTGAGATGGGAAAAAACTAATAAACTGTTTTCAAACTATTAACTCTCATAATGTTCGCGGTTCAAATACCTCCTCAATATTGTATTCCAATGTTACTTCCCAAATTACATCCCATTTCCCCGCTATTACTAACAGGCTAAACAAGGTCTATTCCAGGTAAGTCTAGGAAACCGGAATAAAATATCATTTTTGAAAAAGGTCGCGTGTTCAAAGTATAGATACTATAATTTACAATTGGTTAATGCTTTGGTTATTTCGATGGTCATAGTGAAGGCTCATTAGATTTGAGACCACAAATACTCCAAACTTATCTATCGACCACCGGTTATCCGCGCTGACAATCATGTACATCTTCTTTCTCGCCACGCTGTGACAAACAAGGCAGGTCTTCAATAAACCCGACGCCAGAATAAAACCATGCCAACTTCCGTTCATACCCAAGGCAGATTCTGGAAAATTTATTAGTCAGGCGGGATCAAATGTATCCCACCTGACTATTTTTTAAAGGAGAAAATAGAGCAAAAAAATGATGCGCTCAAAATTGAGCGCATCCTACCGGTTCTTTACAATTATGTTGTAATCTTCTGTTTGATGTCTCTTGATTTAGTATAGTTTCTAAAAATCTGATGAATTAATGAATCTGGATAATCCGATTCAACAATTCGCCACGATTCTAAGATTATTTTTTCTAGCGTTGGCTGAATTAACCCAAAACTCCTCGTTTCAATATACTCATTATCAACTAATAAAGTAGGAATTTTTTGAAAAACCATATGAAGGAAAAATCGGTTACCATGAATATATAGACTTCTTTGTCTACCATTAAATTGTTTTTCAAATGGCTTTAAAAATATATTTACATCCCTCAACACACACACACTTTTCCAAAGCAATAATCCGTTTGTAGATTCATTAAAAATTATCCGATATGGTTTGCTTATATCGAAAATATCATCCCAAAATTTACCCAATTCTCGTTTTATCTGAACAGCTAAATCAACATTGTGATTTGCACAAGCTAATGCGATGGTAGCTTCATCTAGAAGACAATTATTATCATCCTGCGGTACAACTTCATCTGATCTTATGTAGTGATAGCTTATTGGCTTTGGTAAAAATTGAAGTTCTAATGCTAATCGTGCCTGAAGAGGATCTTGAGTGACAAAATCTCGTTTTTCGATCCTGTTTTGTGTATTAGCAGCTTTTGTAATCTCTTGCCCAAATTTTTCAGGAGCACCATTCAAAGAAATTAACCTAATGAGAACTCTGGCACTTCCAACATCCTCACCTTTACTAGAAATTTCACCAATATTACCAACAGTTTGGGCTCCATTCACAATTGACACATCATTACAGTGAAAAATCCCTAATGATCTATCATTACCACCCACTGCCGCCTTTGAAATTGATCTACATAATAAAGTAATACCATTATTAAAATACCAAAAGTGGTCCGGATGATTTGCAAGTGTATCCTGAATACTATTGTTCACATCGTTTGCACCTATAAAACTTCTAATATTGTCAATAAAGAGTCTCCGATGAAACCTACTCCACCAATCTGCAATATCAGATGCACTGATTGTTCCATATATTGCTTGAACAGGTCCATCAATCATTCCCCAATTTGTTATATTTATATCAATATCTATTGGTTGTCCAATAGTTGATCCAGCGATAGCTTTATGTGCGTCTGCTAAATTAAATGAAATGAATCTAGCCAATTCTGTAGGGTCATTTAAATCTTGGAGCAATTCATCTATATCATCTTGAGCATGTTTTGATAATTTGTCACCTGTAAAAGCTATAACTATTCTCAATTGAACTTCATGATCCCTTAACGCATCTTCAATTTCTTGGGCTTTTTGAGGGTTTTGAATTTTATTATTAAATTTTGCAAAATTTAAATCAATTAGATCTCTAACGCCATCTCGGAATTTCTTAATTTCACCCAAATCAGGTGATCCCGTTCCTTTTTGAATCCATTTTGATTGTATTAACCATAATAATTTATTTGATTTATCGAAATAGACGGCATCTAATCCATTGTCATCAAACGAATCTGTTATTGCTAATGATGCAGATGTTTCCTCTGCCAATGCTAAAATATTTAATGCGTAAGCTGCTAATCCTCTTGAAAGAAATGCTAATTCTTTTTCTGCACTCGTCCTTTTAGATAAATCTGATACATCGATTTTTCCATCGAATTTACTACTTATAGTTGTTTTTAAATGAGTTAGATGAAGCGTTGTCATTTTTTGCCTCCCTTTTATATTGACTAATTTTTCTTTCTCGAAAAATTGGCCAGGTGGAATAAAACGTGATTTAACCTGACCTTTATAAAATAGAATTTTTGAAGACACGCTTGAATTAAATAATTTAATCAAAATCAACAAATTACAAACCTGTTGCCCCCCCACCAGGCAAACGAATACCATCCGATCAACCGGCTGGCATTGACAGTATTCTCTTCATCTCAGATGGTTTCAGAAAACCAGGATCAGGCTGTTTTCTTACCGGGTATCTTTGAATCGTGCTGCTCTTTCTTTTTATCCACCTGGGCCTTATGCTGCTTTTCCGCCTTGTTCTTATCCTTCTTGCCGCCTTTGTCGCCCATCACATTCTCCTTTTTCCGGCACATGCCGGATCGCTGAGTTCAACAACTTTACGGATACGAATACCTAATTATGCACCCGATTTCCCCATCAGGCAAAGAAAGGTAACGTTACGCCCTGTCCCCCTACCGCCACCCGAACCGGAAGAACGCCCGTGCCAGCAGCGCGTTCCAGGCCACCGCGCCCACCGTCCCGGCGAATGACAGCGCCGGGCCAACCGCGGGAATGAAAATGCTGATCCCCAGCAGTGACGAAACCGCGCCCAGGGCGCCAACCGTCTTGCTGAAATAACGGCTCTTGATCATCAGCAGCGCGTTGACCAGCCCCGCCACAGAGATGAAAACCGTAGCCGCGGTGAAAGCCGTACCTTCATATAATGCCAGGTACGTTTCGCCGGCCGTCAGGTACTGGCTTTTCAACAGTTCACTGGCCGTGCTGATATACCGGTCTGAAAGGTATACCAGTTCGTTCACCGGCCGCGCATTAAACATCAGCAGATTGCCCATAATGCCCAGTGCCAGGGCAAGCAAGGCAGACGATTCATTTACCTGCTTAAGGGCCGCGTACAGCGCGAACGACGTCAACACCATCACCGGCTGCACGAGCAGCATTTGCAGCTCGAGGCTCATCAGCCCGGCCAGGCGGTCATTGTGTAAAAGGGTGAAGATCTCGCTCACCGGGGCGCCGTCCAATTTATACGGCCAGATGAAAAACGCGGCGATGGCAAAGGCGATAGTTGCCAGCATGGCGATACTTGATACCGTCCCCACCCGGTACATATCCTTCCATCGGGAATCAGGCATGCGGCTGTCAGCCGAAATAGTCAAACTTGTGGTTGTCATGGTTTTCTCCCTGTGTTGACCGCTTTATATTTATTAACGATCTAACGGGAGGTTTTATTCGGAATATTTCGTTACAGATTAAGGGCTATCAGTTATCCGCGCTGACTATCGAATCCACCGTCTTTTTCGTCATACGGTGGCGCACCGGTAAGGTCTTCAGCAACTTCGGCCGGAAAAAATACCGCCTTGCCAGTTTGCCGTCATACCCCAGGCTGATATCAGGGTAACGCGCGTCAAAATAATTCATAAGGAGGGTTACAGTCTCCAGCGGGGCGTTGACGCGACAGGTTGTCCGGTTCGTGAAGTGGAAATATAGGTACGGCAGCGGGTCAGGCCTGTGGTAGGTGGTGATGGTCTCGATATACAGCCAGGCGATGTCGTTTTTCCCTTCACGGATCATACGGGCCAGCCGGCCGGGCGCGTAACGGGTAGCGTTCAGGTCTAACAGGTACATGATCCCCCAATAGAGGGTCAACAGGCAAAAAAGCACCCCGGCTGGTGAGAGCGCCCAGGCAGTGGCGGGTTCGTACACATATAACGCGCGGCAGATAAAGCCCAGCAGCAGCGGGCCGCCCAGAATGAAATAAACCCACACCGCAATGTGCCAGCGGGGAAATGGCTCGTGGCGCAGTCCCTCAAAAAAGTGGATGACTTCATCAGTGGTCATTTGCATTTTCAAAGCAAACCGATATTAGCCACGTTTACACATTCGCCGGTTTATACTCATCAGGATACATGAAAGAAATCAGACCGGTATCCTGACCCGCCGCATACAGGGCAATGCAATCCATCCGGCTGGCTGCCTGTGCCGGAACATGCCGCACAGACCACCGCGTTTTCCTCCAACCATTCCGTGATCTGCCGGCCTGTGATTACCCAGGGTTTTTCCGGCTCCAATGTTTCGATCATACCTTTCCGGAAAAGGGTATGGTTGACGAACGCCTTTGACGGCAGGGCAAACCGCATGGAGGTATCAAGTTTTTCGACAGGCAGGATTTCGTCGAAGTAATCCAGCAATAGGCACAACGCCGTCTCCTGGGAAGACCTGCCGTTATCACCCCATCCAAACACATCAGACATGAAATGGGCGGGGCTAGCCAGGTACCAGGCGTCAGGGTCATGGTTGCTCAATACCTGAATCTCGGCTTCGCCGTCCACGAAAAAGCCGTAATATGTCTTCTCGTCCGGCGGGATCGTCACCTTCCGGGAATGGGTCTCCAGCAGCGCTTTCCTGTTGCGCTCATTCCCGCGCCGGATTTCGTCTTCCACAGTGTCTTCATCTTCCACTACATCATAATTGACAACGGGCACGTCCACCGCCACTCCGGCAGCAGCCGCGAGGGCTGTCAGTTTGGCGTGTATCCAGTCTTCATCCTCCGCTGATCCGCGGAAAATGGGGTGGATGATCACGCGGTACACCTCATCGATGCCCGCGAAGTCAAACTTGAAATACCCGGCAAATCCGCAGGGTTTGGTTAAACGCCCCTGCCGCATGCCGGGAACCATACTCTCCCACAGCGCGGTTCGGGGATGATCATCGGGGGTGGCCCACACGAACACCCGGTCATCGCGCGGGTCATACACCGCCTCCGCAGACGGATTGACGGCGATATCCAGTGACCGGGCCATAAGCAGCATCAGTTCCGCGTGTTTTCGATCCATTTTTCCCTGTTTATCAAAACGATGAGTTTATTATAGTGTGGGGCGGGATTAATGAGGTAATGGAGACGAAAAGATAATTCGTGTCGCAAACCCGGTCGGCTGGAAAATGCGGTGATAATAAAAGTCTAAGGTGAATACGATTGTTTTTTCTTAAATGAAAACGGTCCCAGAAAAATATTTCCGGGACCGTTCATGAGTCATCCGTTATTTTACAGCACTACCGTTCACATACATCTTGAAGCCGTTGGTCTGCACGTTATCCAGGCTGCCGTCAAACGCGGTGATGTGGCTGTCGGCCGTCAATGACCATGTGGAAGTCCCATCCAGTTTTACTGAAAGTGATGACGCATTCGTTCCGTCCTTATTTATCGATCCGGTAAAGGTGGACGTATCAGAGATGTTCATTGCCAGGGTGGAAATGCTATCCACGCTGATATCACCTGAAAAGGTCTGCTTTGAAAGGTTCAGGGTGACGTTGCCGCCATTCGCGCCAACCTTTCCCCAGCCGCGGGCGCTGTCATTGCCGGAAACAAGCAGAATATATTCACCGTCTACCGGGTTGAGTGTCACACTGTTGAGCGAGATCACACTGGTGGTGTTGGTCACATAGAACATGTCACCTTTTTTGGCGGTGAGCGACCCGCCCGTCATGGTGAAGCTGCTGGTTCCAACCTCGGCATCACCCGACATGCTCTGATAGAGCATGACATTATGAATGTTTTCGCTATCTGAATTGCCGGTCATGCCGGTCATGTTTCCAGTGACGTTGGAATTGTTGATCGTCACCGAGTTGAAACCTTCCACCACAACAGCTTCCGAGTCATTGGCTGTGAGGCTGGCATTGCTCACGCTAATATCCGCCGTGCTGTAGATCGCCGGCGCACCGGAAGACCCGGCGGTGGTATAGGTGCCGCCGTCAACAGTCAGCGTACCGCCGCCGCGGTCACTGCGGATGGCCGCCTTGACTGTGGCATTCACGGTCAGGTTGGTGGCATTCAATGTGCCGCCGCCGGCCACTTCAATACCGCCGGCATTTCCGCCGGTGACATTGATCACCGTATCTTTGATATTGATCGTGGCGCCGTCATAGGCGAACACACCATTCGCGCCTTCCGCCGAAGCCGTGACCGTCCCGCCGGTGATGTTCAGTGTGGCTGAATCCAGCGCCAGTATGGCGGAATTCAGGCCGTAGAAGCTGCTGGCGTCATTGCTCGACGCGGCGCCGGCGGATTTTTCCACCGCCACATTGGTGAGAGACGCGGTAGACGTGCCCTCCGCCCGTATGGCATTTTCGTCCGCGTTGGTTGAGGAATATGTTCCATCCGTCAGGGCTTCGCCATCTTTCAGCACATACGCGCCCGAACCGGTATCCACCGCCGCGGGCGCGCCTCCCGGTGCGCCGCCTGGTCCGCCAGCCGGAGGATTTCCAGGCGGTGGATTTCCGGAAGGCGGTTTCCCAACCGGTGGATTACCCTGAGGCACTCCGGTTGACGTCGACGGGGTAGCCGTCGCCGCGCCTGTTGCCGCCGCGTGGGCGGTGGTGGAGCTGAAACCGGTAAGCATGGTCAGGATAAGTAAAGCACTGCAGATTATCCAGATGAGATTTCTTTTTCTATTTTTCATGGGTATCTCCAATATTTGGTTTGATGACCCAATGGTAGGATACCCGTATATAGAACCTGTATATTTTGTGTAATATAAACTCACCAGATTTATTCAGGAATTAAATAATTACAGAAATCCGGTATATATTATGTAGACCTTCAATCACGTACGCCGCTTGTTTACCGACAGCGGACGGCAGAATTCAAGAAGCAATAATCCTGACTGCATGGTTTAAAGCGGGTCGGTTAATTCCACTGACGGCCGCAATTCCTGCATTTATATCTTTTCTGGCGTAATTCGTCCGTATCCTCCGCCTCGCGTTTTGCTTCCCATTTACGGTAGAGTTCTTCAAACCAGTCGTAATAGAAGATCAGCAACCCGGCTATCAACCCACCGCCAATAAATATCTATATCCCTGGCACAGCTAAAAGTGATTCCAGCCAAAGGGAGGATTCCGTTTCGCGGCAGCGTTCCGGGTTCGGGGTGAAAAATGGCAGTTGGATGCGGTAATCTTAACTGCCGCAGCCTTTGCGCATCTCCACCGGCGTTCCAGCCAGGAAGATCATTACACTCAAAACGATATATCCCACCAGCAATAAGGCCAAAGCGATTTTAATCTTTTCGCTCACCTGGAACTTTCGTTTTACTGGCGTTCCACACGACGGGCACATCGGGGTTCGTGTTTTCTCAGAATCATTATCCGTTACTATCTCCACCCGTTGACGGCTACCGCCGCACCCGCTCCCATTTTCCGGTCATGGATGGTTTTTCACTGATCGTGACCTTTCCACTCCAATGGTATGTGGTCGGCCAGGTTTTGAAAACCTTCAACAAGGTCGTAAGGATCGTGATGCTGAACGGCAGATCCACCGGTTTCCAGTGGTCCAGAACCTCCAGGTCAACGTCAACATTGCCGCCGGTTTTCGCAGCCCGGTATGTGCCGCCGGTGATGCGTTTGCCCGCCGCGTTGAAAAACCATCTACCGCTGGCTGCCCCGCCATCCGGAAGGGTTAACAGGTTGGGGAATGAAGGGTCAAAAACCATATCCACACCCGTGTGTTCCACGCCGGCGCTGATACGGGTAAGGTTAGCGTCCGCGTCCACTGAAACCAGCATCCCGTCAAAAACCGCCGTCCCCGCTTCGCTCAACTCCACCTCAACCGGCCTGTCTGCCGGCGGATTCAATTTTCCGATGACTGTTCCCGCGCTATACCGCGCCAGCCAGATGGTGTGACCATGCAGGATCATGGGGATTGAAACCAGTTTCACATTACGGTCACCTATCCGCCCTGCTATAGTTGTGCCAGGCCGTTGCAGCATGTCAAAATTGGGCAGATACACCACATTCAACTGGATCGGGTTTTCGATTTCCGCGCTGACAGGCGCCAGCAGCGGGAAACTCTTTTTACCGGGCGCGTTCTCGTGGATGGTCAATTCGTTGATCCGGCCCTGCAGGTCAGTGAAGGCAAAGTGCAGGTCAGCCCCCGAATGGGTGACTTCGAAACGGGCGGGGGAGATTTCTGTCTCCGCGAAATCCGCCGTGCCTTTACCTATTCTGAACGAGTCGCGGTCAACGCGCACGCCGGGCTGCCAGTACACATCTACCATCCCGTTCCTGCGGTACCGCAGAATGCGCATACCGCGTCCGTTGACCGGGTCATCAAAGGTTTGCGGTTCGATACCGGTGAACTCCGGGTCGCCTTTTATGGAGATGACAAACAACGCTTCCATCGGATCGATCTGAAGGAAGAAAGGGTATAAACCTCTGCGGGTGGATTTTTTTATATTCATTTGCGGTTGCCATCCTCTTTATCAGTACACATTATGGCATTAACCACAGAAAAGTTCTGTCAGCACCGAACCAGTTCCGGTACATAAAACCGCCAAGAATGTTTATGAGCGATCGATATAATCCTTCAAAAATACCGATGGCGGAGTCCAACCCAGATAGCGCGGTTGAGTCCAACCCGGCGCGCCCGTGAGGGTTTGAACCTCCAGGTAATTATCGATCCTGATGGTGTTCCAGGTGTGGATTACGTCACCGTTGCCGATGCATAATCCCACATGACCCCAGTTCTTCGATATACCGTCAATCGGACCGGCGGCGCTGTAGAAAACAAACGATCCCTTCGGGGGCAACCCTTCAGAATTGACCCCGTATTCAACCGCCGATTCGGTGGCTGTGGAACCGCCGAACATTTCAATGGTGTTGCCGTTTTCGTAGGCATCTTCCACAAAAGCCAGACACTTGAACGCGTAATCAGTGCGGTTCTGGTTTGATATTGCCCATGTGACTGCGTTGTCGATGAATGCAGAAAAATCTGTCAAAATTGCTCCTGATTATCGTTCTACATTGATTTGGTGTGAATTTTATTATAGCCATAACAGGCGTTGAGTTTGATGAAACAGCGGGGTGTAAAATCATCCTGCGGGAAAATTCCGTATAAAATTAAACATTCCTTCAACTGGAGTCCCTCATGCCCATACCGGAAAGCTGGCTTCCCGCTCTGGTCGCAGAAACCGATAAACCTTATTATCAGCAGTTGTACCGGTTTGTGGCGGATGAACGCCATAAATACAAAGTCTTCCCGCCGGCGCCGGATGTATTCAACGCGCTGCGCTACACCCCGTTTGACCGGGTACGCGTGGTGATCATCGGGCAGGACCCGTACCACGATGACAACCAGGCGCACGGTCTGGCGTTTTCCGTCCAACCGGGTGTGCAAGTGCCGCCATCCTTACAGAATATCTACAAAGAACTGCGTGACGACGTCCAATTCCGCGCGCCAAACCACGGCTGCCTGATTCCCTGGGCGGAACAGGGGGTGCTGCTGCTGAATGCCGTATTGACGGTGCGCGCTCATCAAGCCAACTCGCACCAGGGCAAAGGTTGGGAAAACTTTACCGATGCCGTGCTGAAGGCTGTCAACAGCCGGCAGGAACGGGTGGTATTTCTGTTGTGGGGCAGTTACGCGCAGCGCAAAGCGGAATGGATTGATACCACCCGCCATACTGTGTTTAAGGCGCCGCACCCCTCACCGCTCTCTGCCACCCGCGGTTTCTTTGGCTGCGCGCATTTTTCGAAAACCAATGCCGTCTTGCAGGCAGCAGGTATACCGCCGGTCAACTGGCAGTTGGAAGACCTGTAAACTATCAAACCTTCAAACAGCCGCGAAACCCCCGGGCGCCGTAGTATGAGTCCGCGCCATTATGGTAGGTGAAAACGTGGTCGTAACGCCGGTCACCGAATAAGGCCCCGCCCAACGCGCGGATCTCCGGCGGGGTGAACAGCCAGCTTGATGTTTTCGTATCGAACTTACCTGACTCCTGAAGGAACCGGTATTGTTCTTCTGACAGGATTTCAATGCCCATCTCCGAGGCTGCGTCCAGCGCGCTGTTTTCAGGTTTATGCTCTTTTCGGGCGTCCAACGCCGCGCGGTCATAACACAGGTTGCGCCGGCCCGCCGGAGTTTCAGGGGAACAATCAAAGAATAGAAATCCGCCCGTCTTGTCATCCCGGGCAACCACATCCGGCTCACCGCCGGTACGCTCCATCTCGTATAGTGACCAGAGCTTTTCCGGAGCCGTTTCCAGCCTTGACACCACATCCATCCATTCAATTTCGGAATGACGGATTGAATTTTTCTCGAACCGGTTTTTCAATAGTGCCATCAGTTCATTACCCTGTTCGGCTGACAATACCTGTTTTTCTTTCATTCACAATCTCCACATCTGAATCACGTGGTTCTGGTCTCAGAATCATTGTAGCCGGGAGATCTTTTATTTTCATCTTTCTGTACTATCTATGCCCCTGAACCATGCAAATTGACTGCCCCCGTAACAGGGCAGTCAATTTGCATGGTCAAAAATCAACCCAGAAAATTCAACAAATGAGAGAGGAAGACCTCGGGCTGTTCAAAAGCCGGAACATGCGCACAGCCTTCCATGATGACCTTCTTCGCTCCGGGTATCCGCGTTGCCATCTCGCCGGCCGCCCGCAGCACTTCCGAATTTTCCAACGAACCTGCCATGATCAAGGTAGGGCATTTCACCGTTTCCAGCCGGGTGATTGCCGGCGGGGTCAACAGCCTGGCCGGCTGTGTATCGGCGATAAGGAACGTTTTTCGCTCCACCGGAATGCGGTTCATTTCCAGGGCTTTTTGGCGCAATTCTTTATCCATCTGATCCGGTTCGCGGAATTGTCCATCAATCCAGATGCGGATCTGCAATTCACTGCCGCGGTCCACGTCACCATTTTGCACCGCATTGAACATTTCAAACAAATAGCGGGGCGGCTCGCCCTGCATGTCAAACCCGCCCGGGGTTGAGTCGACAAGTGTGATTGATTTAGCCAGACCAGGCCGTTCCAGCGCCAGGTCAAGGCTGAGTTCGCCGCCCATGGAACTCCCCACCAGGTGGGCTTCTGTGATCCCAAGATGATCCAGCAGATGTGCCAGGTCATCGCGCCGGCAGACCGGGCCGGTCACGGGGTCGGATTTGCCGAAGCCGCGCATATCATACCGGATGACCTTGAACTGCCGGGCCAGCGGCTCCCAGATGCCGTCAAACATGCGGCTGTCCAGAAAGCCCGCGTGAGATAACACTACAGGGGTGCCGTAACCCGCCGTTTCATAGTAGAGTTTGCTACCATCTATTTCCAGATATCCTGCTTCCATTTTGCTCATGTCATTTGCCTTTCAAATTTGTGATATAGTCTTATCTTAATCACAAAAGGTGACATCTAATGTCACCATAAAGGAATGAAATCTCCTTGCGAGCCGACCGCTTATTATCCATCATCCTGTTATTGCAAACCCGCGGCAAAATGACCGCCGGCGACCTCGCCGGCGAGTTGGAAGTCTCCCGCCGCCAGATTCTGCGCGATGTGGATGCGCTGTCACTAGCCGGTATACCTGTCTATTCCGAGAGCGGCCGCGGCGGCGGGATCGCCCTGGTTGACGAATACCGTACTTCACTGACCGGTTTGAACCAGTTTGAAGTGCAAAGCCTTATTGTGATGAACAACAACCACGCCCTGCGGGAGGTGGGTCTGGGGAAAGCTGCGGATCAGTTATTAATGAAGATGCTCGCGGCATTGCCAAACGCCCAACGTTCCACAGCCGGCCATATCCGGCAGCGGTTGTTGATCGACCCGACCTGGTGGTGGCATGACCCGGCCATGCCGCACTTCTGGGACGACCTGCAAAAAGCGGTATATGAAGACCGGATGATCGAAGCAAATTACGAAAATTACAACGGGGATGTCAGTGAAAAAATACTGGCTCCGTACAGCCTGATCTGCAAGTCCAGCCTGTGGTACCTGCTCGCCGAGCGCGATAATATATTGCGTACGTACCGGGTCAACCGGTTCCATTCCATCCATATTTTGGATAGACCATTTTTCCGGCGGAAGGATTTTGACCTGCCCGAATACTGGCAAATCCATCTAAAAGGATTTGAGGAAGAGTTTTCAGACCATAACTATGTATTCCGCGTCCACCCGGATTCCATCACCACCCTGAAATCACTGCTACCCGGGCGATGGAAAGTCACCGGTGACCCGGATGAACGGGGGTGGATGACCATATCTTTAAATCTGGATTCGGATTTAATGGCCGAAATGTTTGTCTTCGGGCTGGCTGGCTCGGTAGAGATACTCGAACCGGCCGGATTGACCGAAAAAATTCTAGACCAGGCGCGCAAACTGCCCGGCCTATGACCAGGGGAAGCAACCGCCTGTATTCTATGGAAGGGAATACTATCAATTCTACAATCCATCAGGATTAGCCTTCCACTTGAATCGCAAGCATCCAAACCCCTCTTGCTGTGTATTGTACAATCATTCCAACCGGCCTTTCGATGTCAGCCTCCGGCTTTAAGCCAAAACCACATGTTTTTCTTTCTGATTTCGCATACGTTGTTTGAAAACCTCCAAAAAAATAGCTATGGAAGAACACGAGTAGTATTATGACCCGAATCATCCAGTCCGACACTGGCAGTCCCGTGCAAACCAAGAGATTTAAACCGGCCATTCGATTGCTCGGCTGGTTATTGCTGATCCTTGGATTGGGTACGGTGTTTTTATATGGCCAGACCAAACGCCTCTCCTGTTTCAGGCAAACTGATGGCGGGATCGATTGCACGACTCAGGTGTTCTGGTTTGATCTTTTTATTCTCTCCAACCCTGAATCAATACAAGACGTTGTTCAAGCTGTTCCAGCAACCCATTGTGACTCGGCCGGATGGGCGGGCCGATATGAATGCGAGTTTACTGAAATCAAACTTAGTAGTGCCGACAACTCTCTGCTGATCGGATCAAGTTTCTTTAACACTCAAACTGCCCGGGAAACCAGTGACCGGGTTAATAATTTTCTACAACAAACGTCAAATCAGTCACTGGTGATTAGCTGCGGGAATTTCTGGACCACTTTGCAGGGACTGGTTTGCGTAACCCCGGCTTTCGTTTTGCTGGGATTATTGTTGATTGGGGGACATCGAGTACTTAATCGGATTAACCGAATTTCTACACCCCCAGTTGATCAGCAATGATGACAGTTCATTCTGCTAATAAAATATATTGCAACCCATCGGGTAATGCAAAACAAACCCGGTTACAAATGGCAACCGGGTTTGTTTATTCGTTTCTATGATTTTTCCGCATACTGACGAAATGATTATTTCACTTCGTCCAGCAGTTTGCGTTGGCCCTGCAATTGGCGAATCTCGGTTATATCCTGGGTGACTTCCAGTGTCCCAAGGAATTTGCCCATTGGATCGCGAACGGCGTAATAACGGATATGAATGAAGCGGGTTTCCGGATCGTCCGGCTTAGTCTGGATCCAGAATTCCGCTGTATCGCGTGTTCCGGCGCGGAAATCCTCCAGAATTTTGAATACAATCTGCACACTGTCTGGCGAATGGCAGTTCATCACATTCCGCCCGATGATATCCGGCGTACGGTGCTTTCCACCGGAATAAAACCGCACATCATTGCCTTCGTCCACAAAAGTGATATCCACGGGGAGATACCTGAAAATCTGGGTGAGTTGCTCGACTGTCAACGCGCCCACCTGGAGCGGGATTTGCTTTCCGTCACTGGCACTGGTTGAATTTTGGGAATCCGGCATGAAAATCCTCCTATTTTGCGTATTCGGGCTTTATTTGTTTTATTTTACCTTAATGAACTGGCGCGAGAATATTTGGTCTTACCTGACACCCAGCGATTCGTTGATTCCATAAATCACTATCTTTCCATGTGACTGTTTCCAAAGATATATTAATGGATTCCCGGATGATATATAGTAATGCGCCTGTTACTACTATTTATTACGCATTACTTCAATCTGATTTTGAAACTCATCTTCAGATATCTCTTTTGTATTTTCCGGGTCAACGGGAGGAATAAACGAGCGCCAGATCCATTCATTCGTGATTAAGCAGTCCTGGCGCGCATCATACACCAGCAACATCAGTTTGCCATCTTCTGACCGGATGATCTTCACCGGTTTACGGTTTATCAGGTAATACAAGGGGGTTTGAAGGTGAGAATACCATTCTGTAATTTCAACCAGGCAGCGATCGAACTCGTCTTTTGATACCCGTCCGATTTCACCGGACACCCCCACCAGGTTGATGTATGAAAGGCAGCCTTCAAACTCACCGGTCTCCATATTGTATTTCCGCACGTCCGGAAAGCGGCCGGTCACCGGAAGGGCCATGACCGGGAGCTTTCCGAGGATGTAGTACCGGGGTACTTCAAGGTGGCAAAGCTCTCTCAGAATCTTCACGTACGAATTAAATTCAGATTCTGATATGGATTCGATGTCATCATGACTCATGTAAAGCGTTGCCCAGGTTGTGACGCCAGGAACAAACTCACCCGTTTCCAATTTGTATGTTAAAACATCCACCTGTTTCCCGGTGTATACCACCATGGAAGGCAATCCTCCAAAACCGATAAAATAATCTGTCCGGTTCAAACCATGTACCTTTTGCCTGCTGATTTTTTGTGGACTCTCATCCCGATAGTGATGATGTTGACACTGACTCCGCCTCCTTATAGCTGCGGGCATCTCTGCCGGGGAGATAGCCTGTATTTTTACACCCGCGGGATCAGC
>CAYQTY010000027.1:16036-18188 GCA_964420535.1 uncultured Leptolinea sp.
ATTTTCGCAACTATTAACAGGCGGTTGGACAATTTACAACCGCGGGATGAGCATCGGGGTATTCTTCTTGTATGCTTCATAGTCTGCCTGCCCGCCCCATTTTTTATCGGCTTTCGCCTCAAGCAGGGGGATTCCGCTGACGCGGGTCAGCAGCAGGGTGACAAATACCGGGGAGATCAAGGCAATCCACTGCCATCCCTGTAAAACGGGGATCGCCATCACCGCGATGCCTACCCAGAGTGTGATCTCGCCAAAATAGTTCGGGTGGCGGGATCTGGACCAGAGGCCGGTTCGAATGAATTTGCCTTTGTTTTCCGGGTTTGCGTTGAAGCGGCTCTTTTGCATGTCAGCCGTCACTTCAATCGCGAAGCCAATAACCCAGATGATCAAGCCGATGATGGCGAAGGCGTCGATGTCCTTTTTGATACTGGAGGTGATGGCCACCCAGGCAGCGGCGGCCGTAAAGGTGACCCACAACGCCTGGATGGTCCAAACGTTTAGGAAGCGGATAAAGGACGGTTTGATCTCGTCAAACCGGTCATCCTTACCGGCTTTCTTAACCCGGGTGAACAGGAACGTGCCGAGACGGATCGCCCAGGCTAATACCATAAAAAAGAGCAGGGTAGACCGCAGGTCCACACCCGGCGTGACCAGGAACGCGAAGGTTGTGAGTGATATGTAGGTCAGGCTGCCGGTGAGGTCGAAGTATTGTTCGGTCTGTTTGAGGAATGACGGGATGAAGACCAGCCACTGGATGATGAATGCCAGCCCCACCGTCAGCGCGAAGACCGGGTAACCGGCGAACATGGCCCCGTTCTGGCTGCCGGCCAGCGCGACCAGAATGCCAACAACGATTAATAAGGGAAAAGCGATAAGAGATTTTTGGTCAGTTTTATTCATGCTGATTTTCTCCCTGAGCGAATACTGAGTGCCGTCTAATACTAACGTTCTTATTGTACACATTGTAAGAATTGCGCGAACAACCTTATACAAAGTTTATTAACCCTGTTTTGGGCTAGGCAATACCTTTATGTATGGATAATGATATTTCGTTATTTTTATATACTATGAGACAGAAATTTTGATTCGACAATGGTCAAGGATCGCCATCGCCGAATACGCATCATTATATTGCTCATACGATCTGCTCTCATCGAAGCAGGAAAACCTATTATGGTATTGATCAGGCCCTGCCAAAGCCATTCAACCGCGGCGATTGCAGCCAGCGTGATTGGATTTTTCCAGAAAACCAACCGGTTCGCGGTAACTCAGAGGCTGGTTTTGGCAGTGGCGATGCCAGCAGGCCGCGGCACTCATCCGCAATGTTACTGGCTGACGTCCCCCTGTTCTGCAACGGCATCAACCGGTTGACTTCCTCCAGGTCAAGATAGGAATACACTTCCTTGCCCAACGTCAGACCAATATATGTGACGGTGGAAAACTGTGTGATCAGTACCGAACAATTGGCGATCATCTCATTGACGTTTCCATCTTGATAAACCAGTGCCCCGGGAGCCAGCCTTTCAATTTCGAGGCGTGAGCGGCGTTCCTGTTCCGCCGGGTGCAATTTGAAGATCACCTGCCGTCCATTGGCAATCTCCATGACCTTACGGATAAATCCCTCACGGTCATCGCGTTGAAACGTTTCACGGGTGGGAGACGTGGCTGCCAGCACAAAACCGTGATGAGGAAAATCATTCTTCAAAAATGACGCCACGTTATCAAAATTGGGTATACCGGTGACCACCAGCTTTTCCGGCGATATACCCTTTCGGATGAACAGATCGCGGTATCCAGGTGAAGCAACACAAAACCGGTGATACGCGTTAGAAAGTCCAAAAGTAGCTGTGTTGGCGATATAACGGGGCAAACCGAACAGCCGCACCCCGGCATACCGGATGCCTTCCGGTTCGGTCATACCCTCCTGCACCAGCAGCAGGCGTTTGCCGCGCAAATTTTTCTGCACCAGAAGATCGGTGCACATCACAACCAGGTCATAGTCATCGCGTTTGCCGCCGGGGTCAACCAGCACCTTCTTTTCGGCAAGAAATCGTTTGACCCTGCGCGAAAGTTTGTCTCCCACCGCGGTGTTTTCCATCAAACCCAGGCGGTGCAAAATCGCGGTAAAACCTTCGAGATAGAATGGCGTGAA
>CAYQTY010000028.1:0-3529 GCA_964420535.1 uncultured Leptolinea sp.
TTCTCCTACAAATTCGGTACCATGATCGAGATCCCGCGCGCCGCTGTCACCGCTGAAGAGATTGCCGGTCTGGCCGAATTCTTCTCCTTCGGTACCAACGACCTGACCCAGATGACCTTCGGTTACAGCCGTGACGATGCCGAACGCAACTTCCTCATCACCTACGTTGAACAGGGCATCCTGCCGAAGAATCCCTTCCAGACCCTGGACCGCGATGGTGTTGGCCGCCTCATGCGCTTCGCCGTGGAAGATGGCCGCAAAGCCCGCCCCGACCTGGAAGTTGGTATCTGCGGTGAGCACGGTGGTGATCCTGAATCCATCGAATTCTGCCACCTGGTTGGTAACAACTACGTATCCTGCTCTCCGTTCCGCGTTCCGGTCGCCCGCCTGGCTGCCGCCCACGCTGCCCTGAAATTCTCTAAGGGCATGGAAAACACCGACAAGTAATCCGGTCATTCCACGGAGTATTGAGAGTAATGAAAAGCGCACCCGAAAGGGTGCGCTTTTTTCTTATGATCTAAAACCAGTCCCTTTTCAAAAACGCGTAGACAACCAACGCCATTAATATGACAAAGAGCAGAACCACCCCGACATACGCGTAGGGATGGTCGGAGTAGGGCAGCGCGACATTCATGCCGAAGAACCCGACCACAATAGACGGGATGCTGAGTACGATGGTCATGGAAGCCAGGAATTTCATTACATCGTTGACATTGTTCGAGACGATGGTAGCAAAGGCATCAACCATCGAGCTCATAATGTTGGTGCTGATTTCCGTCATACTGAATGCCTGCTGGTTTTCTGTGATCACATCTTCCAGTAGATCTTCATCTTCTTCGTATTGGGTAAAGAGACGCATCTTTTGCAGGCGTTCCATCAGCACTTCGTTGGAACGGATACCCTGCGTGAAGTACACCAGGGATTTCTGGTATTTCAGGAGTTCCATTACTTCTTTGTTCTTGATGGAACTTTGCAGGCGGTCTTCCACCGATTCCGTCAGTTTGTTGATCTCGCGCAGATTTGAAAGATAACTCCCCGCGATGGATAAAAGCATACGCAATATGAAGCGGTAGCGTTTACCGGTGGAAAAGCCGCGGATCCTGCCTGAAGAAAAATCCTTCAGAAACGCGTATTCTTGCCGAGAAACAGTAACGATAAACTTGCCGGTCACAATAATGCCCAACGGAAGCGTGATGTATGGGATATCGGATTTTGGCCCCTGGTAAAAAGGTACCCTGACGATGATCAGCAGCGTACCGTCATCCTCTTTTTCAGAACGCGAAAGTTCGTCAACATCCAACGGATAGGTAAGGAACTCGCGGGGAATATCCAGATCTTTTAACTGGTTAATTTCCTCCGGAGTTGGATCAATAACATTGATCCAGCAGTTGTTCACAACCTCGGGGATTTGTTCAACGCCGTTCTCGGTGGTTTTTATAATTCGGATCATGGGACACCTCCCCGGAGATGGATTTGCCAATCATTGCGGCAAGTGATTTTACTCTTTCAATCCATGATTGATAAGGTTAAAAAAACAGGCAACCTTACAGGATGCCTGTTTTTTTGGCGAAACTAAAGCGGTTTAATGTAGTTTTTCTATATGGTCTGTCAGGCTGCCGTCAACATACGCTTTGACAGCCGCTTCGGCATCCGTCATATCCGTGACGATTGGTTTAATGTTCAGCCGTTTGAGGCTTTCATACGCACCCATTCCCATTCCACCGCAGATCAGGGCTTCGCAATCGGAAATGGCTTCTGCCATACTGGCATGTTTGCCATGAGAGGCGGCATCCTGTCCATGTTCGTGGGCATGATCATGTTCATGGTGGCCGCCGCCGAACTGGTTGTGTCCTAATTTTTCGCGCACATCACGTTGTTTGATGACTCCATCTTCGATGGTAAAAACGATGTAATAGGGTGCCCGGCCGAAATGCTGGCTGAGGTCGGTCCCGCTATCGGAAATTACGGCGATTTTCATTGTATTCTCCTGTTTATTTTGATTGATTGAAAAATGTCTTCCTCCCGGCTCTTCGTGTTTATCAGAAGATGAGAGCGTAAGGAGAAATTTTGCCGCGTTGTTGCCGGTGTTTTTCCAGCAATGCGGCAAATGTGAGTGAAAAACCAGGCTGTCACCGGGTTTTAGTTCGTACAGTACCTCATCTACGGTGTACTCCAGATTTCCATCCAGGCAATATACAAACTCCTGGCCGGTATGCACAACAGGGCATTCGCCACTGCCTGAACCGGGAGGAAGCGAGATCACAAAGGATTGAATAGCATTATCGATCAAATTCTCGCCAAGATTCTCCATAAGGGCTTCGCCTATCCGTATGCATGGTCGGTCATCTGCTCTGGTGAATGAGAGGCGTTTAGCCTCAGGTTTGGATTCAAAGAAATCCGAAATGGGAACTGCCAAAGCCGAGGATAGCTGCTGTAATGTGCTGACAGAAGGCGATGTCTTACCGTTTTCGATCAGACTTAGTGTATTGATGTTAAGACCGCTTTTTTCAGCAAGTGATTTCAGAGAGAGGCTTCTCTGAATGCGGATCGAGCGCAATCGTCTTCCAACCAGTTCTTCAGGAGAGGGGGATCTCTCTTCTTCACGTATGACAGGGTTAAGGTTAATATTCATTCGTTTTACGTCCGGATATTATTGGTAGCCAAAAGTACGTCAGGATACAATATATATTACTATTATATTGGTAAACACAAATCTTATTATACCAATATATTCTAAAAAGATGAACAACAAAAAAGCGGAAGTTTTTCCTCCGCTTTTTGTTCGAAATATATTCTGTAATTTATATTTTCTTTTCGATCTCTTCTTTTGCCCGGGCGATGAAGTCTTTTACATCCATCGGGCCGGGGTTCTCATTATTGCGAAGCCTCAGAGCGACTTGTCCGTACTCTACTTCTTTGTCGCCTACTACCAGCATGTAGGGTATCTTCTGGTTCTGGGCATCGCGGATCTTGGCATTCATGCGTTCCGGGCGGTCATCTACGGTGACTCGCAATCCGGCCTTTTTCAGCTCGGCTGCCAACGTTTTTGTGTAATCCAGGTGACGGTCCGCGATGGGAATGATGGCCGCCTGGATAGGAGAGAGCCATACCGGGAAGGCACCGGCGTAGTGCTCGATCAGCACGCCAAAGAAGCGCTCGAGGCTGCCCAATAGCGCGCGGTGAACCATGACCGGGCGGTGCGGCTGACCGTCTTCGCCGATGTAGGTCATGTCGAAGCGTTCCGGCAGGTTGAAGTCAAATTGGATGGTGGAGAGCTGCCACTCGCGGCCGATGGCGTCTTTGACTTTCAGGTCAATCTTGGGTCCGTAGAAGGCGCCGCCGCCTTTATCCACCTGGTAATCGATGTTGGCGCGTTTCAGCGATTCTTCCAATGCTTTTTCCGCGGCATCCCATTGTGACTGGTCTCCTACGGAATGGTCAAGATCAGGTTTGGTGCTCAAATAGGCATGAATTTCCTGGAAGCCGAAGCTGCGCAGAATATGCAGGCTGAAATCCAGCACGAAATCGA
>CAYQTY010000028.1:3539-14265 GCA_964420535.1 uncultured Leptolinea sp.
GGGCCGGCAGAAGTGGTGGGCGTCATCCTGGGTGAAGCCGCGCACGCGCATCAATCCGTGCATAACGCCGCTGCGCTCATAGCGGTATACCGTACCTTCTTCCGCGTACCGGAGGGGCAGGTCGCGGTATGAACGCAGGTTGCTCTTGTAAATGTGAATATGGAAGGGGCAGTTCATGGGTTTGAGGAAATATTTCTGCCCGTCAATATCGATGGGAGAATACATATTCTCTTTATAGAAACCCAGGTGACCGCTGGTCTCCCAGAGTTGCGATTTACCGATATGCGGAGTGAAGACAAAATCATATCCGTTGTCTTCATGTTCTTCGGTCCAGAATTGTTCAATAAGCTTGCGGATCTTGCCGCCTTTGGGATGCCAGAGGATCAGGCCGGCGCCGATCTCGTCCACCATACTGAACAGGTCCAGGTCGTGTCCAATCTTGCGGTGGTCGCGTTTTTTGGCTTCTTCCTGACGCCACAGGTAATCCTTGAGCTCATCCGGTGAGGTCCAGGCGGTGCCGTAGATGCGCTGCAGCATGGGGCGTTTTTCGTCACCGCGCCAGTACGCTCCGGCAACAGACAGCAATTTGATGGCCTGAGGATTGATCTCGCCGGAGTTTTCTACATGCGGTCCGCGGCAAAGATCGGTGAAGATTCCCTGGGTGTAAAGGGATATCTCCGGTTTATGCAAAATGGGGTTCCCATCTTCGTCTACTTCGCCATTTTCCAATCCTTCGATCAATTCCATCTTGAACGGCTGATCATGGAAAACTTTTTTGGCTTCTTCCGCGCTAACAACCTTTCGCTCAAACGCCACTTTAGCCTGGATGATACCGCGCATGCGTTTTTCGATACTTTCCAGGTCTTCGGGGGTCAGGGCGCGGGGAAGGTCAAAGTCATAATAGAAACCATCATCAATAGCCGGGCCAATGGCAATTTTCGCTTCGGGGAATTTCTCCAATACGGCCTGGGCCATGATGTGGGCAGTGGAATGGCGAACTCGGTAGAGCTTTGAAGCCTCGTATTCAGCTTTCTTGTCGATCATTCTTCCTCCATCAAAAAATAAAAATACTCTCACCCATTCCGGGGCGAGAGTACTGATTCACGCGGTTCCACCCAGATCAATCTGCAAGGCAGATCATCTCTTTAAACCTCTAACGGGGTCAATCGTTCTCCTTACTTGGAGGTCAGTCCTTTCAGGTTTCCGCTCGCGGGTGGTTGCATCCAGTTTTTCAGGAACGCTTTCAGCAGATGGTTCCTTCTCTGTTACACCGGCTGGATATTGTCCCGGTCAATGCGTTTGGTATTTTTTCTATTATATGCGAATTCTGTCAGGGTTTCCAGTGGCAGAAAGGGGGATTTCGTACAAACCTTTTACAAGAATGGTTTTTCGGTTATTCAATAAACAGACAATTACTATAATAAATATGTAATTATTAATAAATATTTCCCCGGGTCGATATATGGAGGTTGATCGGAATGGATAACGAAAAAAATTTGGACCTTTATCGCCAGATGGTGGTGATCAGGCGCATGGAAGAAAAATCCGCTGAGTTATACCAGCAGGGTAAGATCGGTGGTTTTTTACATCTGTACATCGGGCAGGAGGCAGTAAGCACGGGGTTGATCTCTGCCCGCCGGCCGGAGGACCGCGTGATCACGGCTTACCGTGACCACGGCGTGGCATTGAATTGCGGACTGACGGCCAGGGAAATCCTGGCTGAACTCCTGGGTAAGGTGACGGGCAGCTCTAAAGGGCGGGGTGGTTCCATGCATCTGGCTGACGTGAATAAGAATTTCTGGGGCGGGCACGCCATTGTCGGCGCGCACCTGCCGCTGGCGGCCGGCTTGGCTATTGGTGACCAGTACCTGGAAACCGGCGGGGTGACCATATGCATGTTTGGTGATGGCGCCAGCAATATCGGTTACTTTCATGAAGCAGTGAATCTCTCAAAGGTATGGAATTTACCTGTCTTATGGGTCTGCGAAAACAACCAGTACGGGATGGGAACGGCTGTGGAACGGGCTTCTGCGGTTTCATCCATCCAGATGAAAGCGGACGGTTACGGTATAGCCCATTCAGGTGTAGATGGTATGGACCTGGTAAAAGTGCGTGAAGCCGCTATGGAAGCATTAGAGTATGTACGGTCAGGGCGCGGCCCGTATTTCCTTGAAGTCAACACCTACCGGTTCCGCGGACATTCCATGGGTGACCCGGAACGTTACCGGAAACAGGATGAAGTTCACAAGTGGCAGGAAAACGATCCCATCGCCATTTTCGGACGGTATCTGGTGGAAAGCAAAATTGCCACGAAAGATGAATTGACTGAAGTAGAAGATAAAGCAGAGGCTGAAGTATTGGACGCGGTAGAATTTGCCGAATCCAGCCCTGAACCGGCACCTGAAACATTATTTGACCACATCTATGTGGATGAAACGGTAGAGAGGTAATCATGGCGAGGATCACTGTACGTGAAGCCATTTCCCAGGCTTTATGGGAAGAGATGGAAGCCGATCCCCGGGTGTTTATCATGGGAGAAGAAGTGGGGGTTTGGGGCGGCACATATGCCGTAACAAAAGGTTTCTATGACCACTTCGGACCGAAGAGGATAAAAGACACACCCATTGCCGAGGCAGCAATTGTAGGCGGCGCGATAGGAGCGGCCCTTACCGGCACCCGGCCTGTGGCCGAACTGATGACCATCAATTTCGCTTTTTCCGCTATGGACCATATTGTGAATGAAGCGGCTAAATTGCATTACATGTTTGGCGGTCAGTTTGTGCTGCCAATGGTCATCCGGGCGGTAGGCGGTGGTGGACGTCAACTGGGGGCGACGCATTCCCAAACCCCTGATGCGGTTTTCGCGCATTTCCCCGGTTTGAAGGTGATCGCTCCGGGAACCCCGGCCGATGCCAAAGGATTGCTCAAGGCAGCCATCAGAAGCAACGATCCGGTGTTGTTCATTGAGCATGCCACCCTGTACCAGACACGCGGCGAAGTGCCGGACGGAGACTTTGTAGTCCCTATCGGTAAGTCAACCGTTCAGCGGCCGGGCAAGGATGTGACCATCGTCACCTATAGCAAAATGCTCGAAGTCAGCCAGAAAGCGGCGGAACAACTCGCTTCCGAAGGTATTGACGCTGAGATAGTTGACCTTCGTACCCTGCGGCCGTTGGATATGGAACCGGTTATCGAATCAGTGAAGAAAACGAACCGGGCTGTTGTAGTGGAGGAAGGTTGGAAGTCCTTCGGGGTTGGTTCCGAGGTGGCTTCGCGGATCTATGAAGAAGCATTTGATCATCTGGACGCGCCGGTCAAACGTGTGGCCCAGCTTGAAGTTCCTTTGCCGTACAACCGCAATCTGGAACAACTGGCTCTGCCCAACCCGGAATGGGTTATCAAGGCTGTAAAAGAGGTGCTCTAATGGCTGAGACTGTTACCATGCCCAAATTGGGCTTTGATATGGCTGAAGGAACACTGGTTCGTTGGGTGAAATCCGAAGGCGACACCGTAAATAAAGGTGACATCCTCGCGGAAATTGAAACTGACAAAGCGACCGTTGAAGTGGAATCGGCATTCTCTGGAGTAGTCTTCCGGCACATGGTGGATGAAGGCTCGATTGTGCCGGTAGGCGCTTCGATCGCGGTGATTGCGGCGCCTGGCGAAACACCGGATATGGCAATTCCGGAAGCGGCTGTTACAGTAAAGCCCTCCACCACACTGGCGCCAAAACAGGAACCTATTCTGGTGGGTGTAAAAACGGAAGCAACCGCCACTACAGAAGGTCAACGGATCAAAGTATCTCCGCTGGCAAAAAGGATCGCTCAGGAGAAAGATATTCCTTTATCAACTTTGACCGGCACCGGCCCCGGCGGGCGAATCGTCCGGAAGGATGTTGAGCAGGCCGCGGCGGAAGTCAACGCGGTGAAAAACGTCCCGGCGCCAACGGCGGAAAAACCGGACGTTGCTCCGGCTGTTGTTTTGCCACTGGAAACCTGGTCGGGTTCATCGTCAGAGCGTAAGGAAGAACACGTTCCGTTGACAAGGCTGCGAACAACCATTGCCCGCCGTATGGTGGAATCCAAACAGGCACCGCATTTTTATGTGACCCATGAATATGACATGGCTGCTCTCATGAAACTGCGGAAGGAAGTCAATGAATTCCTTCCGGAAGAACAGAGACTGTCGGTCAACGATTTCATCGTGAAGGCTGTAGCACTCACCCTGCGCCAATTCCCCAACCTGAACGCGTCCTTCGCGGAGACGGAGATCGTAAGACACGAATCGGTGAATGTGGGTGTGGCGGTGGCACTGGAAAGCGGGCTGATGACCGTTGTCTGCCGCGATGCCGACCTGAAACCCATGCGGGTGATTTCCAGCGAAATCAAATCCATGGCTGCCCGGGCACGCGCCGGCAAGGTGAAACCGGAAGATATTGAAGGGTCCACCTTCTCCATCAGCAACCTGGGGATGTTCGACGTGGAAAACTTCGCGGCGATCATCAACTCGCCGGAGGCTGGCATTCTGGCTGTATCCTCCGTGCGGCAGGTTCCGGTAGTAGTGGATGGCGCTGTGGCCGTTGGAACCCGCATGAAAGCCACGCTCTCCGCCGATCACCGTGTAACAGACGGGGCAGAGGCTGCGCTCTTTATGCAAAAATTGGCACAGTACCTGGAAAAACCTGCCAGTCTGCTATTGTGACCGATCAGTCGGCCGTATTATCTGTCAGTGATGCCGCCTGTGATCCGGTAGAAGTATCAGCTGTGCTTTCGGCTGGAATTTCTTCCGATGATCCGGGCGGCTCTACGGTAATGAAGAAATCATACGTCTGGCTGATCAACGAGCCTTCCGTTTCCTGCTGAATATCCAGGTACGGCTTACCTTTTCCACTGAGAAGTATCGTGTAGTCATTGCTGGCTTCGCCCTGGTGTTTCATCAAATTGATTGTTGCCATGATCATCACCAGTTCCCCAAACAGGCGCGCCAGTTTTGGGTCGCTGCCGGCAAGAGATTTCATGGCTTCCGAATCGAGTAAATATGACACTGATTTATTGGATGGATCTTTGAACACTTCCGTCAGTGCCGAAACCAGGTCGCGGATGATCTCTTCAGGTTTGCGCAGGGTTTCGATCTGTTGAATGGAAATCTTCTGCGAGATATTCAATTCGGATTGCGAATAGGTCAACCGGATGGTCATTGGTTTGGTGGGGTCGGCAAAATCGTCCTTGGTGAGACCAAGAGATTCTGCCGTCATGGTGATGTCAAACCGGTATTCTTCCGATTTTGCGGTGAAGTTGACCTGGCTTCTTGCCTGCACGGCCACGCTGTTATCGGAATAGTAAGCAAACTCGGTGGAATTGCTGCTGAGGCTCAATTCCGACAAATGCATGGAAATGGCAAACGAAGAAACGCCGGTCAACCCGGAGGCGGAGTCGCCTGTCCGTTTTTCGCTGGTCTCTTTGTTTTCTACTGAAAGATTCGAGACGGGCGTACTGGTTTTCACCGAAGTGGATGCCAGCGAAGAGGGGGTGATATTTGAAATAGGCATATAACCTCCATTCATAGTATCGGCAGGTTCACTACCGGTCTGGAGTGGTTTATACATTCTGTATTGTCAGAGGTGAAAAACAAAAAAGACGGTGAGCAGAATTCTTACGATACTCACCGTCAATGGTTATGTTTGGTAAAACCTTACGGCATACGTTCGTACAGGCGCGAATAAATCCCGGTGAATTCGGAGATTTGTGTTAAATACCGGCGGGTTTCTTCATACCGGATGATCTCAAGGAACAGGTCGGTGTCGCCGTTGGCAAGGTTGAGCCATATACCGGTATTCCCGGGGCCGGCATTGTATGCTGCCAGAGCCGCCATCATGTTTCCGCCAAAATAATCCCGCTGGCGGGCCAGGTAACGCGCGCCCATGCGGATGCTTACCATTGGGCGGTACAGGTCGTCCACTTTGTAATTAACCGGCCAACCCATATTTCCCGCGATTTCCTGACCGGTGGCAGGCATGATCTGCATGATCCCACGAGCACCGGCGGATGATTCGACAAATCCTTCAAATAAACTTTCCTGCCGTAACGTACTGAAGAGAACAAAAGGATGAATATTTTCATCCTGAGCCGCTTTCAGAACATAATCACGGAAGTAGGCGCCGAAGCGGATGTGATTGAAATAGACAGGTGCTTTTAATGTGGAGGCATCATCCAACTGAGCCAGGTCCAGTATCTGGCGGCTGGTGGTGATGGCCGTACGGTACAGGCCGAGATCCAGCAATGGATCAAGCATTCGAAAAAGAGCGGCTGGATCGTTCTGCATGGCACCAAGGAGGGTGTTCATTTCACGGCTGGATTCACTGTATAAGCCCAGGGTATGGAATTCCAGCGCCCGTTGATAGCCCGGTTCTGCGGAAATAGCCCCGGGAGACGAGAGGTCGGTTCCGGCTGGTAGGTTGAAGGTTGAGATAAGCCAGTTCTCGGCTTCTTTGCGTTCACTGGCGAGGTCATAGCCAAGGTCATACATAGGCGATGCCGTAAACGGATCCTGTTCGGTCAATAACGCGCGGGCGCGTTCACTGTAGTACCCGGTGGGGTCTATCTGACGGGCAGCCTCCCACGAAACACGGGCAGCTGTCGGGTCGTTTTGCGCCATCTGGCATTTGCCCACCCAGAAGGAGGCCGAGGCTTGATCAGCCAGCGTGGCTGCCACGGCGAGGCTGCGTTGGAATGTGTTCTGGGCCCCGGCAAAATCATTAACACGGTACCGGGTGATACCGGCGAGGAACAACGCGCGGTAAGCTCCGGAATAACTCGGGTACTCATTTGCAATTCGCTCCCAGGTGTTAATAGCCTCCTGGTACATCTGCCCGCGTTCGAAAATACGGCCGGCTTCTGTGAGAAAATCCGGGGAATTTGCTTCAGCGGGGTAGAGGCGGACGTACGAGAGCATGGTGTCCGCGGCTTGCTGGTAGCGGTCAAGATACGCCCACTGCGTATAGGCTTTTTCGTCCCAGGCTTTCAGGAAATATTCCGTTCCGGCATAATTCGAAATGACAATGTCAAATTCGGCTTCGGCGGCTTCATATTGTTCCATTTCTCGCAGGCTGAGGGCGTTCAAATAGTGAGCCTGTGGATCGGGTTGTTCGACAGATTTGGTGTACCGGCCAAACGCGTCAGATGCCAGGGAATATTTCTGCATGTTGTAATCGATGATCCCGCGCTTCAGTTCGTCTACTGGTTGACCGGCTTCAACCAGCGCGGAGAGAGCGGAGAACGTGTCATACGCTTTGGGAAAATTCGCCACTGAATCCTGGAAGCGGGCGTAAGCCTGTTCCGGCAGGTTCATTTCCAGATAGATCTGCCCCAGCAATAAATTCGCCTGGGCTTTTTCGTATTCATTGGAAACCGGGTTTTCATATATCGTTTGCAACTGACGGATCGCGCTGTCATTGTCACCGCTGGCACGCAGGGCTTTGGCGATATTCAAATCTATGTATATCGGGCTTCCGGTGAAACCGGGTGACGTTTCCGCTGAGATGTAGGCGTTGATGGCTTCACCATAATTGTTGACGGCAAACAGAGAGTCACCCAGCTTTTCGTAGATGTAATAATCCAGTACACCCGGACGGCGATCAAGGTATTTGCGGTAATGAATGGCGGCATCGGCGGGTTGTTCCAATATATCCGCAATCTCGCCCAGAAGTAATTCTGCCTGTGCGGCGCGGGGACTATCGGAATAATTGGCCGTCAGATCGGTGAGAACCTGCGAGGCGGCCGCCCAGTTGTCATTTTTATAATGGGTTAAACCCTGCCCGTATAATGCGGCGGCTCGGGTTTCGTCATCGGACGCGTCATAGTACGCCGTTTGGAAAACAGTCAATGCCTGTTCGTAATCCCCGCGGAAAATCAATTCGTCCGCGTCGTGCAACCGGATTACAGGTAATGGAGTCGGGGTGGGGAGCGGCGTTGCTGTTGGGGCGGCTGTCGAAGTGGGTAAAACAAAAGGTGTTTCCGTTGGTCCAGCCAGAGCTTTGAACGGATTGGACGATGTTTTACAGGCCAGAGCGGCCAATCCCAGCAGCGCGATACCAAGGCAGATTTGTTTTTTCATAGTAGGCTTATACCGGAAGAACACAGGAATGTCAAATCGGGTCATGATGGGAAGAAGGGGATTAAATAGTTTTACTGGACTTTTATTCTAATTCAATACACTAGCAAGTATTATTTATTAGATACCCTTTATCACCAAAAGGATGGCATGTGATCGAGAAAAAAACAAAAATCATTGACCTTTCGTTTTTAGACGGTATCAACATCTCAATACTACTTATCAATCCCGAAACCGGGAATGTCCGCTATGCCAATCCATCTGCGTGTGATTTTTATGGTTATCCGTATGCGGAATTTATTAAATTAAACATCGGGCATATTAACCCTCAGCCGCTCCACTTGACGCTAAAAAACCTTCGAATGGCATATGCCGGGGAAAAAGATTATTACAAAACCATCCACCGGTCGGCTTCCGGATCGGATCTTTTTGTTGGTATTTATTCGGGTCCATTTAATTGTGATAATGAGAAACTTGTTCTTGCTCTTATCCATGATAATCGAGCTGACAGGGAAGCGGAAGACAGACTCCGATCCCTTTCACGTGCCGTTGAACAAAGTCCCTCCTCTATTGTAATTACCGATACCAAAGGAAAGATTGAGTATGTAAACCCGGTTTTTACCGAAGTCACAGGATATTCCTATGAAGATGCTATTGGTAATGATCCTGCTATTTTAAAAACCGGTGACGGGAATAGAAATGAAATAAAGGAAATGTGGCAGACGATCCTTTCGGGTGAGGTCTGGCATGGTGAATTCTGCAACCGGAAAAAGAATGGCGATATCTACTGGGAAAGCGCGTCAATTTCACCCGTATTCAATGAACAGGGACAATTAACCAATTTTGTCGCCGTAAAAGAAGATGTGACAAAAATCCGCCAGGATAAAATCCGGATCGAAGAAGCCTATAAATTCAACCAGGCTATTCTGGAAACTTCCCCCATCGGGATGATCATTTACCGGGCCGATGGTCAATGTATATCGGCCAACTCTGCGGCCGGTCGGATTTTAGGTGGGAACCCGGATGATCTGGTCAGGCAAAATTTCAATGATCTTAAGACCTGGAAGGAATACGGTATTCTTGATATCGCAAAGAATTCCATCGAAAAAAATGAACCTATATACTCGGAATTCTTTTACCGATCATCCTTTGGAAAAGATGTGTGGATGGATTTGACCTGTTCGCCATTCCGTTTTGATGCTGATCACGATTTCTATCTCCTCTTTATGTTTGAGGATTTCAGTGACCGGAAGAAGACTGAATTGGACCTGAGAAAAGCGACGGAAGAATTAGCTGCCTCTGTAAAGCGCCTCGAGATCAAAGATAAGTCATCAACCAGTATGCGTGAATTTGGTGAGATATTACAGGTATGCAACGAATCTGAGGAAGCCTATGAAGTTATTAAAAATTTCGGGTCACGATTATTTCCTGAAACCAGTGGTGGCGTATTCCTGATGAACGAAGGTGAAAACCTGGTGCAAGCTGCCGCCAGGTGGGGAGACTGTTTGTATTCTGAAATGGATTTTCCTGTCGCAGACTGCTGGTCATTAAGACGCGGTCAAATCCATGTAGTTGAATCGGGCTCTGATCAATTGCTCTGCAAACATGTTCCGGCGGATTTTTCCGGAAGTTATATCGGGTTGCCCATGATCGCGTCCGGAGACCTAACGGGGCTGCTTCACATCGAGTGGCCGGGTCATCATGAAATTGACCATGATACCCGGGATCTGGTTCAAAATATCTCGGATATGATTTCGTTGTCTTTGTCTAATACACGGCTGCGTGAGACATTGCGTAATCAATCCATACGTGATCCGTTGACCGGAGTGTTCAACCGGCGATATCTGGAAGAAACCTTGATCCGGGAGCTGCCCCGGGCAAAACGGAAAAACGCGCCTATCGGTGTAATGATGCTGGATATCGACCATTTTAAATTATTCAACGATACCCATGGTCACGAAGCCGGTGATCATGTATTAAGAAATCTTGGTGATTTATTAATCAATAAGACGCGCAAAGAAGATATCGTCTGCCGGTATGGTGGGGAAGAGTTTTCAGTGATCATGCCGGAAGCTGACCTTCAGACAACTTATGAAAGAGCTGAGTTGATTCGTGTTGCTGCGAATGAACTTAACCTCGTTTACCGGCAGATCCCGCTGGGAAAAGTGACTGTTTCGATTGGCGTAGCCATGTTCCCCGAGCACGGGGCAACCGGGGCTGACGTCATTCAAACTGCGGATAAAGCGTTATATCGGGCAAAAGCAGAAGGACGAAATCGGGTAATTAAGGCATAATGGCTTTCTGTGCTTTTTGAGTGTGTGATTCGGTGCATGCATGATATACTTGCGCCGCACGACACGCTCTCGATGAGGGCGTATTTGCATGTATTCCGTCTTTTTGTGTGAGGTTATCAATGAGCATTCTCTGTACGGGTTCTGTCGCGTACGACTACCTGATGAATTTCCCGGGATATTTCAAAGATCATATCATCCCTGAAAAATTGGAACGCATCAGTCTTTCCTTCCTGGTGGATTCCATGGTCAAACAGCGCGGAGGTGTAGCACCCAATATTGCCTACACTCTGGCGTTGCTCGGAGAAAGATCCAAGGTTTTCGCC
>CAYQTY010000028.1:14275-17738 GCA_964420535.1 uncultured Leptolinea sp.
CTCTGCTGGGTGAAAAACCCCGCCTGATGGCAACCGTAGGCGAAGACTTTGCGGAATACCGCGCCTGGCTGGAATCGCACGGTATTGATACCCACTGTGTAAAGGTCATTTCCGGCAAGTACACAGCATCCTTTTTTGCCAATACGGATAAATCCAATGCCCAGATTGCCAGCTTCTACACCGGCGCCATGGCAGACGCCGCCAGTCTGAAGGTCAAGGATGCCGGCGAAGGCATCACGATGGTGGTAATCTCACCCAACTCACCGGAAGCCATGGCGGAATACCCTGTGCAATGCCGTGAATTGAAGATCCCTTACCTGTACGATCCGAGTCAACAGATTATCCGTATGGACAAAGAGACCCTGCGGACAGGTGTTGAGGGCGCAGACAGCCTCTTCTGTAATGAATACGAGTTTGAGTTGCTGCAGAAAGCGGTTGAATTGGATGAAAACCAGATATTAGGCCGGGTCCGCTTCATGGTGGTTACCCAGGGTAAAGACGGCGCATTCATCTTTGCTGATGGGAAGAAATTTGTCATTCCTTCGTTCCCGCAGTATGAGATTCAGGATCCCACCGGTGTGGGAGACGCGTTCCGCGGCGGCTTCTTGCGCGGATTGACCATGAACCTGGACTGGCAGACCTGCGGCCAAATGGGTTCACTGGCTGCCACGTACTGCCTGGAGAAGCGCGGTACCCAGAATCACTACTATACCCCGGCGGAATTTGTTTCCCGCTATCGCACACAGTTTGATGACCAGGGCGCGCTGGATGCCCTGTTGAATAGCTAGATTAATTGGAGGAAATGCATGTCGAATTATGATGTTAAAGATATGAGCCAGGCCGAAGGTGGACGGCGTCGTATCGAATGGGCTGAACGGGAAATGCCCGTTTTGCGCTCCATTCGCGAACGATTCGAAAAAGAACGCCCTCTGGCCGGTATCCGCATGTCAGCGTGTCTGCATGTAACCGCTGAAACAGGCAACCTGGCCCGCACCCTGCAGGCCGGCGGCGCTGATCTTGTTCTGGTGGCTTCCAACCCGCTGTCCACCCAGGATGACGTGGCTGCTTCCCTGATCACCCATTACGAGATCCCCGTCTATGCCATCAAAGGTGAAGACAATGCCACATATTACAAGCATTTGAAAGCCGCGCTGGCCCACAAACCGCAGATCACCATGGATGACGGTGCTGACCTGGTCTCCACTCTGCATAAAGAACACCGCGAGCTGCTGCCTGAAATTCTCGGCGGCACCGAAGAAACCACTACCGGCGTCATTCGCCTGCGCGCCATGGCCGCTGACAAAGCCCTGAATTTCCCCGTTGTGGCTGTCAACGATGCTATGACCAAACACTTCTTTGACAACCGCTACGGCACCGGTCAATCCACCATCGATGGTATCGTTCGCGCTACCAATGTTTTGCTGGCCGGTAAAGTTTTCGTAGTTATTGGTTACGGTTGGTGCGGCCGTGGTCTGGCCAGCCGGGCCCGCGGTATGGGCGCCAACGTGATCGTCACTGAGATCGACCCGTTGAAAGCTCTTGAAGCTGTTATGGACGGCTATCGTGTGATGCCCATGGTTGAAGCTTCCAAGATCGGCGATTTCTTCTGCTCCGTCACCGGCGACATCAATGTGATCGACGAAGAACACTTCGCTGTGATGAAAGACGGCGCCATTGTCTCAAACTCCGGTCACTTCAATGTTGAGATTAACATCCCCGCGCTTGAGAAGATGTCCGTCTCCAAGAAACTGGTCCGCCCGTTCGTTGACCAGTACGAACTCAAAGACGGCCGCCAGATCCACATCCTGGGCGAAGGCCGCCTGATCAACCTGGCTTCTGCCGAAGGCCATCCCGCCAGCGTTATGGATATGTCCTTCGCCAACCAGGCGCTCTCCGCGGAATACATGGTGAAAAACCATGCCAAACTGGAGAAACGCGTCTATTCCGTACCGGAAGAGATCGACCACGAAATTGCCCGCCTGAAACTTCTCTCCATGGGCGTGGTCATCGACACTCTGACTGACGAACAGGTGAAATACCTGAACTCCTGGCAGGAAGGCACCTAAACCGCCTTCTTCAGGGAAGAAAAGTAAAACTAACGCCCCGGATTTCCGGGGCGTTTTTGATTTATTCTGGTGCCGTCTAATTTCCTGCCATAATTGCCATATTGCCCAATGCGGCCCACGAGGTCAGGAAAACATCCACCGACCGCTCATAATACCGGCCGTTATCCGATATGAAGACTCGGTCAGGTGTATAGCCATAGAGTATCGCGGTATGTTCGTAATAAGCAACCGTTGTTATGTTGCCCATAGAATCCTGATATTGGATTGGGTTGCCGGGTACTGTGTCATAGATCACCCACACGATGACCGGCCGGCCCGAGGCAATTTCTGACCGCAGGTCATTCCAAGAAAAACCTTTCCCCGACCGCGCGCTGACACCAAACTGGTTCAACAGATTGGCTACCGGGTCAGCATGTACCCCGTATGAGTTGGGAGGCAACTGCCCTTGAACACCGTCAAACCTCCCGACAAAACCCAGGTCGGGGTTATCAGAATTCGGCATGGCGCCAAGAAACGCGTTTTCATCAATGGCTACACCGAAAAACGCGGCCCAGTCAACCGCCGTACGGGATTCGCAATCCAGTGTATACCATTGCGGATAACTGACAACATTATCGATGATGTAACTATCGGGAGGAAATGCCAGCGCCGGATCAGGCTCATTTTGCGGCGGGACAATGATCTCTTCCGGTATAGCCGTGGGAGCGGGCGGCGGTTCCTCTGTCGGCTGCCTGGGGACGGTGATGGATGTTGGAAGCCTGAATGGCAGGAACGGGGTTTTGGTCGGGTTGAGAACCACCTGTGTAGCCCCTTGTTCGGGAGGGGCGGACTGAACAACTTCCGCGTTTCTCCGGGCCAGGCTCTGGTCAATGTTTTGAATTGTCATCCAGGCAGCGAAGACAATACACATCAACGTCATAAAAAGGCCGGCAGCAAGGACGACCCATTGCCACGATTTGATTTCGTTCACCCGGTTATTTTACCCGTTTTACGGTAGGGGTGACGGAGCCACCCGGGGAATCACCTGCACTTCAATGAAGATCGGGTCACCAAAGGCTCGGGAATCCGGTGTATAAGCCTGCCAGGATGAACGGTATTTGCCGCCTTCTGCCGGTGCTTTGAAATTTATGCGGATCACGGCCTGATTGCCTGCCAACGCCGGGTAAAGTGATTGTTCCGTCGAAGCGCCCATCGGGTCTCCGCCGGTCAACCGCAGGGAATAGCGGGAATTCCAGTTACAGGTGCCCTGATTTTCCACCAGCCAGCGTTTATCTATACTCTCGCCGGGTGAGAACATGGAGCCGTCAGGAATGCTCAAGTCTTTGATGTACGCCAGCAGGTTGCTGCAACCCGCGTCTTCCGTTGGCCTGGGCATGGCTGATGATTCAAATGGCATG
>CAYQTY010000029.1:0-16274 GCA_964420535.1 uncultured Leptolinea sp.
TGGAAGCCCGACCCAACGCGCTGGCATCTTCGGACGATACCTGCGTCACCTGCCATAACAATGCCAGCCCGGGAATTGTCCACCAGTACGGCTCCTCCACCATGGCCGAAGCAAAAGTCACCTGCCGGAACTGCCATGAAGTAGCGAAAGAGTACCCGGGCGCCGTTGAGCATCAGGGTACGTACGTCCTTAAATCCCCTACCACCAATACCTGCCGGAGTTGTCACCAGGCAGAAGTGGCGCAATACGAGCAGAGCCGCCACGGGCTTCCAGCCTACGTAGCGGTAGCCGGCACCAAAGACCTGACCCCAGCGCAGATGGCGCAATTCCAGGCCATCCCCGAAGGAATGTACGCGCCGGATAAAGCGCGCAACGCGATCGCGGAAATTGAAGGACCGGAGATCACCCGTTTCGCCTGTGATACCTGTCACAGCGTGGGAAAGCCGGCGGCTGACGGGTCTACCGGGCGCTGCCAGAGCTGCCATATCCGCCATGAATTCAGTCTGGAACAGGCCCGCAAGCCGGAGACCTGTAACCAGTGCCATATCGGTCCCGATCACCCGCAGTGGGAGATCTACCATGAAAGCCCGCACGGGGTAGCCTACTCTACACGCGGCGACACCTGGAACTGGGAAGCCGAGACCGGCACGCTGGATTCTTCAGACTTTCCCGCCCCCACCTGCGCCACCTGTCACTTTAGCGGATTTGGCGGCACTGGAACCACGCATGATTCAGGCGACCGCCTGACATGGTACCTGTTCGCTCCCACATCAGAACGCCGGCCCGCCTGGCAGGACAATATGTCACGGATGCAATCGGTTTGCTATGAATGCCATAACAAGAATTTCATCACCAACTTCTATGCCGATGCCGATAAATTAACCTTAAAGGTCAATTCGCTGGTCAAAGAATCGAATGACATCATGCAGCCGCTGAAAGATGCCAACCTGGTCACCCCGGCGCAGTTCGACGAGCCGATCGATTACGAGCATTATGAACTGTGGCATCACTGGGGCCGCACCGCGAAATTCGGCGCATGGATGCAGGGACCTGACTATACGCAGTGGCATGGCGCATACGAAATGATCAAAGCGCTGGCCACCCTGCGCATGGACGCCCGCGAATTGATGCAAGTTCCGGCTCAACCCGCACCCGCTCCGTGAACACCGTGACCTCCTCTTACCCGCTGGCAGACCTGGTGCCGCTGTTACGGCGCTGGCGGCTGCCCTTCACCCGCGATCAGGCCATGTTGACGCTGGCCGCGGTCAACGTGTTCTTCCTCGGCATTGATATCTATCTCGCCCACAACCTCAGCGGGACGATCGTGCCATATGAATGGATCCCGATCATTTTCTGCCCCATCGCCGGCGCGGTACTGTTATTAGCCGGATGGGTAGCCATCCGTAACCGGCAGGCCGCTAATATGATCGCCACCGGAGTGTTTTTTGCCTGCATCGTTGTAGGGGTACTGGGCTCATATTTCCACCTGCGCCGGGCTTTTCTGCCAACAGCCGGCGGCGGCATCGTCGTCCCCAATGAAGTGCTGTTGTGGGCGCCCCCGCTGCTCGGCCCCCTCACTTTCCTGGTGGTGGCGGTGCTGGGTATATCCGCCGCGTGGGAAGAGGTCATTCCCGGCTCGGGTGAATTGCGCCTGCTCGGTAAGAGAACCCTGCGCATGCCGCTATCCAAAACACGCGCCTATTACCTGTTGACGGCCGTCTTCATTCTGGTAACGGTAATCTCCAGTGTGATGGACCACGCGCGTACGAACTTCGTCAACCCGTGGCTGTGGCTGCCCACCTTTGCCGGCCTGTTCAGCACGTTTGTGGCGGTGGTGATGGGCTTCCATCCGCGGCCTTCAAACGGCGACCGCTGGACGTATATCGCGTCACTGGCTCTGCTGGTAGCCGTCGGGCTGACCGGCGCGGTGCTGCACTTCCTCACCAATATGACCGGCCAATATGTGTTTATTATGGAGCGTTTTCTGCGCGGCGCGCCCATTCTGGCGCCGCTGCTTTTTGCCAATATGGGGCTGCTGGGTTTTCTGGTGCTGTTGGAAGAGTAAAACATCCATCCTCAAAGAAAACAATGGCAGCCCGATGGGGAAAAAGTTCATCGGGCTGCCATTTATCCATCCGCTGGACTATGGAATTTTTGGATCAGAATTTTTTGGTGGAACTTTTCGTTTACCGGTTTAAGTGATACACTTGCGCGCGTCCTACGCGTCATATCGTTTGACAGAATCCTCCAGCCAATATCCAGCGGGGAGTCCCACTCCATTTTGGCCGGATTACCAACAGGAATTTGCCCATAGCAGCCCATCACAACGCGCCTGAAGACCAGGTTGGATGCGGTGTGAAAACACGGCTGAACATGTATAAACGGGAACTATCAGAGTTTGATCACACAAGCCATATACCAATGGCTTATTTACCATGGGAAGAGACATGACACGAAAAAGTTTGATACAGATGTACAAAGAGGAGTTTACCGCCTATACCGCGGCGAAATTCCAGCAAGACCTGTTGGCAGGGTTGACGGTTGCCGCTGTGGCGCTGCCCCTGGCGCTGGCTTTCGGTGTGGTATCAGGAGCCACGGCCTCCGCGGGAATGGTCACCGCGATACTGGCCGGGCTGATCATCGGCGGGCTTTCGGGCGCGCCCTACCAGATCTCCGGCCCCACCGGCGCCATGAGCGCCGTGTTGATCGTTCTTACGCAGAAGTACGGGCTGACGGGAGTCTGGGTGGCAGGCGCGATGGCTGGTCTGGCCCTGCTGGTCATCGGGCTGCTGCGGTTGGGGCGGTTCATCGCCTTCATCCCGGCGCCGGTGATCACCGGCTTTACCTCCGGCATCGCGGCCATCATTGCCATCGGGCAGATTGACAACCTGCTGGGGGTCAAAACACCCGGCAACGATTCATCCGCCCTCAAACTGCTGGGTTATTTCAAGGGCGGATTCACACCCGACTGGCACACCCTCGTGCTGGCCGGCATTGTGATTGCCATCATGATCTTCTGGCCGAAAAAATGGAACGCGCATTTTCCGTCGTCACTGCTGGGGATCATCGTAGCCACCCTTGTCAACATGCTGGTCAACTGGCCGGTGGCGGTCATCGGCGAAATTCCTCAAACGTTGATCCTGGCGGAGCGGTTCAATATCCAGTCCATTCCGTGGGGCAACCTGTCTGACTTTGTGGGACCCGCCCTCACCATCACCGCACTCGGCGCGATTGAAAGCCTGCTGTGCGGTGCCGTAGCCAGCAATATGACGGGCATCCGCCTGCAGGCCAACCAGGAACTCATCGCCCAGGGTGTGGGGAACATCATCATCCCGTTCTTCGGCGGCGTTCCGGCGACGGCCGCCATTGCGCGCAGCAGTGTGGGCATCAAATCGGGCGGCAAGACGCGCGTGGTCAGCATTGTTCACGCGTTAATACTCACCGCGTCTATGTTCTTCCTCGCGCCTGTCATGTCCCGCATTCCGCTGGCGGCGCTGGCCGGCGTGCTGGTAGTCACCGCGTGGCGGATGAATGAATGGGAATCCATCCACTACATTTTCCACAATAAATTCAAGACGGCCATCATCACCTTCGCCATCACTCTGCTGGCCACTGTGGCGCTGGACCTGACGCAGGCGATCATGATCGGCGCGTTCCTTTCGGCGCTGGTCTTCTTGAATGACAGCTCCAGCATCGACATCCAGATCCAGGAAGTTGACCCTGAAAAACTGCGCGGCCGCGGCATCGAGAACGCCGGTCATTGCAAGCACGTCAGAGTGGCGTACCTCACCGGACCGCTGTTCTTTGCCGCTACCGGAAACTTCAACGAAGCCTTCACCGGGTTGACCAATACCCACGCGCTGATCCTTTCGATGCGCGGTGTGCCGTTGATCGATACCTCGGGATTACAGTCGTTGACCACGCTGTATCAGAATCTGAAGAAATCCGGCACGGTGTTGATGCTGGCCAGTGTACAGCCCGGCGTGCAGACCATGCTGTCACGCGGCGGGCTGGATACGATGATCGGCCCGGAGAACTTCTTCTGGTCGGCCGATCAGGCGATCGTGGAAGCGGAAAAACGCGGCTGCGTGTACTGCGCGGAGATATAAGAATCCAACCCCCTGAGAGTCTTTTGTGAGACCTCAGGGGTTTTTCGTATTTCTCCTCTCCCCTCCGGGGCGAGGTATTTTTTCGCTTAAGCTCCTCTCTCCCTCGAGGAGAGAAATTTTTACATTCTAGCTCCTCTCCCCCTCGGGGAGAGGCCGGGGAGAGGGGTGATCTCTGCCTTCGGACTCGCCGGCAGATCACACGCATATTGCCTTCCTACACACGGCCACATATCAGCCAGCTTTGGCCGCTCACCTTACCTCTCCCCTTCGGGGCAAGGATTTTTTTCGCTTTAGCTCCTCTCTCCCTCGGGGAGAGGCCTTTTTTTCCGTCATCATTATCAAGGGCTGATGCGGTGGGGGATCATTCTGTCCGTCTGGAAGATGCTACATTCCCGCCGCATCAACCGCTGGCTGGTTAGGCACTATTCCCGGCAGACCTCACCCTCATCCCGGCCTTCCCCCTCAGGGGGAAGGTGACTATATTGCGCCGGATTAATCAGTCTCCGGTAGATGCAAGAGGGGGATTATCGCGTCCACTCGCATTTAGACAATTTCCGCCGCATCAACCGCGGAGCGACCATGGAAGGTTCTCATCTATGATAATGTCTCCAATTCACACCGGAATTATGTGACACTGGCAGGGTTGATGCCGTTTATATCCCGCGGTGGATTCTGGTATGATTACCCCAACACCGTTTTCAGGAGTAAACCATGAAAATCGCTGTGACCGGCGCTCAGGGACTGCTGGGCGAAGAATGCCTGCGCACGCTGGGAGCGGAGCATGAGATGATCCCCCTCCCTTCGCACCATGACCTTGACCTGGTGAACTTCCACGCAACCCGTGACTGGTTCCTTGCCCACAAACCTGACGCCATCATCCACACCGCCGCCAACCGTGACCCCGACTCGTGCGAGATCAACCCGGATCTGGCCTGGACGTCCAACACACTGGTGACCTGGAACGTGGTCAACGCGGCGCGCGAGCTGGATGCTGTGCTGGTGCATGCCAGCTCTGACAGCGTCTTCCCCGGTGACCGCGCCCTACCCTACCACGAATTTGACGAAGCCCGCGATCCCATCAACCTGTACGGGCGCACCAAGCTGGCTTCTGAAAAACTTGTCCGGCAATACATTCCCAAACACTTCAACCTGCGTATGCCTTTACTCTTCGGCCGTACCGGCGGACCGGCGCGCAACAACCTGCTCAAGCTGCGTGCCGCTGCCCTTTCCGGCCAAAAGACCGTAGCCGCGGGCGACGCCATCTCCAGCGCCTGCTCGGTGCGTGATATCGCCCGCTCCCTTGCGGTGATGCTCAAGACGTCGTTCTACGGCACCTATCACTTTGCCAACTCCGGCTCTTGCTCCCGGGCTTCGTACCTGCAATCCTTTTTGAAGATCATCGGTATGGATCCCGATATGGTGACGGTCAGCACGGTGAACGCCATCAACCGCCCCGCCCGGCGCTGCCGCAACATCTTCCTGCAAAGCCGCCTGCTCGAGCCGGTATTCGGCATCACCCTGCAATCCATTGACGATGCCCTCGCGGAAACCGCTGCCGATTTGAAAGCCGATGGCCTGATCTGAAATGGTGACTATGCGCAAGTACATTCCCGTCATTATTGTGCTTCTCGCTCTCGCCGCGCGCCTCATCCCCAGCCCGCGCCTGGTGGACGATGCCTATATCACCTTTCGCTATGCCCGCAACCTGATCGAAGGCCAGGGACTGGTCTATAACCCCGGCGAACATGTGCTGGGTACCACCACCCCGCTCTTCGCCCTGATCATGGCCGGCGCCGGACTGGTGGGCGCCGATTACCCGTGGACCGCGCTGACCGTCTCGGCCATCGCGGACAGCCTCACCTGCCTGCTGCTGCTGCGTCTCGGCCGGTCCATCGGCTATGAAAAGACCGGCATTGCCGCCGCCCTGGTCTGGGCGGTGCACCCGTATGCCGTAACCTTTGCCATCGGCGGTATGGAGACCAGCCTGTTCGTCTTCCTTTTAATAGCCTCCGGGGTGGCGCACGCGGAAAAGCGCCGTGTGCCGGCCGCCCTGTGCGCCGCACTGGCGATGGTCACCCGGCCGGACGCGGCAATCCTGATCGTTTTGCTGGCAATTGACCGCCTGTGGGGCATCGTCCGCCGCAAAGAAGAATGGCCAAAGTTGACCGAATGGCTCGCCGCTCTCCTGCCGCTGGTTAGCTGGTACGGCTTTGCCTGGCTGTATTACGGGTCACCTCTGCCCCACTCGATGACAGCCAAGATGGCGGCCTACCGGCTGGATGATTACGCGTCATTCGTCCGGCTTTTGCAGCATTACGCCCAGCCCTTCATGGGCAACAAATTCACCGGCCCCATCGGAGTGGGACTCGGGCTGATCCTCTTCCCGGCGCTCACCATCCTCGGCGCCAGGCCGCTGCTGGATAAACGCCCGTCCGCCTGGCCGCTGCTGCTCTACCCGTGGGTCTACCTGATCGTCTTCTCCGTGCCCAACCCGCTGATCTTCCGCTGGTACCTCACCCCGCCGCTGCCCATGTACATCTTCCCCGTGCTGGCCGCCATTGAACGCTTGACCGACAACCTCGCTTTCATGCGGCCCCGCCCCCGCCTGCGCCTGTGGACGGCCGCCATCCTGATGTTCATCCTGCCGCTGGCCAGCCTGCTGACCGAATGGGTGCCGCGGCATGATCACGGCAATATCACCCCCTGCCCCGATATGGCCTGGACGAAACTGGAAGACCTCTACGCTCAGGCGGCCGGCGTAGTGATGCGCGACTACCGCCCCGGTGACGTATTGGCCGCCGGTGACGTGGGCGTGCTGGGTTGGAAGACCCGCGCCCCCATCCTCGACCTGGTGGGCCTCAATTCGCCGGTCACCGGGAAGTATTATCCGCTGCCGGCGGAAGACTATGTGATCAACTATGCCGTCCCCGCCAAACTTATCCTCGATGAGCTGCCGGAGTATGTGGTTGTCCTTGAAGTGTACGGCCGCAACACGCTGGCGCGGGATGAACGCTTTGGCGGCCAGTACCGCCTGGTGGAAAAGATCGACACCGACTTCTACGGGTCAGACGGCCTGCTGGTGTACGAGATCAAACGCTAACATTTGGAGTTGACCATGACTGAACCCATCAAAGCCATCCTCCTTGATTCTCTGCGTGTGTTGAATTACCCGGCATCCGGTCACCTTTTCATTCCACCAGCCTTCTTAGAATTCATCAAGCCCGTCAACTGGGAGCATGTGCGCGATATCGAACGCGCCGCGGCCTTCGCCCAGGCCAAAGAGACGTTGGACATGTACCCTCTGGTTCCTACGAAGGAGGATGAATTTACCGTCTTCACGGATTACTACACCACCTTCTTCCGCAGCATCCCCCGGTTGAAAGCCACACCGGAGCAAATCGAAGGCATTGCCCGCAGCCTGGTGTTTGACCCGGCAAAATTCACGTTCTTCCCGGACGCGCTCGAGGTGATTCCCCGTCTGGCGGCGAAATATAAACTGGCCGTGGTGTCAGATGCCTGGCCGTCGCTGGAGGACGTGTTCGTCCACGCGGGGATGCGCGATCATTTTTCCGCGTTCATCATCTCATCACAGATCGGCGCGCGCAAACCCGACCCGCGCATGTTCAACGCCGCGCTGGGCGCGTTGGGCGTCACCCCGGGCGAGGTGCTGTTCGTGGACGATAACAGGAAAAATTGTGACGCCGCCCGCGCCCTTGGCCTGCGCACCGCCCTGCTCTGCCGCGATCAGGTGGAACACTTGTATTTCCGGCTGACGGTCAAGTCATACCGCGTCATCCGCTCGCTGACCGAGTTGGTCGATTAATTCAGGCCGATTTCGGGGGTCAATTTATACCACCCGTGCCATTTAAACGCGTCCAGGGGCTTCCTGTGAGGTGTTTTTTGAGGGGAATTTTGTGTTTAAGTCGGTTGCTATAATCCCAAATCACGTAAGGGCCAGGGCATCCGGCATAAGGCTAATCTCCGAAGAATTGATACTTCCCGGATGCCCTGGCCCATACTCGGGTTAACCTTAGTCTGTGGATCACGTAGGTTGGACGAAACGGTGAATTATTGACCAACGCATCACCACAAAATGAAGCCATCGCAGGAGCGCGTTTCGTCCAACACAGGGCCGGGTGACACGTCACCTTTTCCGGGAATGTAATCCGATGACTTTGCTTTGTTGGACAAACCGCCGCTCTATTTCTATCAAGATCCATGGTTTTGATTTAACCACTAATTACCGGCGGTTTGCCCAACCTAACCAAGAATTGGGTGAGGTTACAGAAATTTGATACAATGGAATTAAGTCGCGATGCACCAGTAAGCGGACCTCACAACAAATCGTTCCATCAGGGTGAACGGGGAAATGAAGTCACCTATAAAACAAATCTTCGTAATCATACTTTTCACCTTTCTGCTCTCTTCGTGCGGCACAATTCCCACGCAGAACCCGAATGATTGCATCGAGGAAAATTATTCCTATTCATTTAAAAATTATGCCTATCCCGATGAAAAAATCATCCCAACCCAAATACCATTGAGCGGCAAATGGCAGCCGCAATTGACTCAGGAACAGACGAGAGATATCGGCAACTCCGTTATCCTGAGAATTGTCACCCAACCGGATGACACGATCTGGTTTCGGACAATGCATGCGATCGTCGAATACAAGACGAGATCCAAAGAACTGGTAATTTTTGACGAAGAACCGTTGCCGTATGAATTATTTGTTGATAAATATGGAAATTTATGGGGAACCAGTCTTGAGGAAGCAGCCACTAAAAATCCCGACAATAATCAACCCTATTTCCTGGCGCATTTTGACAAATCTACAGAGAAATTTGAAATCGTGGAAAATGATCTACTCACCGGGTCTGGTATCACCTACTCGGAAGATTCCAGCGGGTTGCTATATTTTTCTACATCAGATAACCGTATGTTGAGATTCAATCCGGATTCCCGGAAAGCTGAATTGTTGGATTTTAATTTTCCATATTATGAAGTCAAATCCATGACGATTGACCGGAAGGATAATATCTGGTTATCCGCTTCCTTTGAAGAAAGTGGAATACACGGTACTACTGTTCTGAGATACCATCCGAAGGACAATTCGATAGAAAATATTGGCTCTGTACCTGGCTCGAGTAGGTATAACGCCGGAGAAATTTTCATCGATTCATCAGACAGGTTATGGTTGCAGGATTACGGTTACCTCGATAATGCTCTGGCAGACGCACCATCCTGGTATCAGGTAATACGGTCACCCATTTTTATCAGTGATCGCGGCCCGGTTGAATTTGAAAATATATGGGCGGATGCTACTCCCATATTTGAATCCAAAGACCACAAATTATGGTTTTTCTCAGGTGCGGGTCTGGCCTATCTGGATCAAACTGCCCGCAAGTGGTGCCTGCTCACATCAAGGATAACCGGGGTCGCGGAAGATTCCAGTAACAACCTCTGGATAGTAGACAGAGGGCAAATTTATAAAAGAGAGAAGCTATATTAGTAGCCCATGCCAGACCTCGTCCCCTTTTGTAGCAAAGTTTTCCGATAGATTTTGCCTTGTGGGGCAAACCGCCACTTTTATAATATCGACATCCATGATTTTGGATTAACCAATAATTTCCGGCGGTTTGTCTCAACCTACATTTACTTCTTAATAAATTCACCCACCCCGGTGAACAGCACTTCGCCATCATTCACTCCGCCCACGATCACCCCGTTGTTGACAGACGCGCCGGCGGCCATGTTCCTTTCCCACCGCGTTACCGGCGGGAGCTTTGACTGAAGCACGGCCGCATCGCGGTACATCCAGGCGAAAACTGCCGGGAAGATATCCTGGATCACGGTGATGTCGTCATACGGTTTATTTTCCCCGTCCGGCCAACGGATGGCCAGCAGCGTGCCATACCGGTCCTGAATATCCAGCCGGGTGACCTCGGATAGACTGTACCCTTTTGACAGTCCGATGCAATTCTTCGTCAGGTACGGGCCGTGGTCACTCATCACAATGATCAACGCGCCGGGGTCGTGGTCAATGATCGTGAGGATGTCTTCGCGCATTTCACGGTTGGCCGATTGCACCCGTTTCGCGTACAGGGCAGTTTCATCCGGAAGGCATTTTCCCGAATTCTGGCTGTGGAACGGCTGCGTGGAATGGGTATACACAAATGACCGTCCTGCAGTGGCACGCAGCAGTATTTCCTTTTTCGCTTCGGAAAATTCGACGTCAGGGATTTTGGTGAAACTGCTGTCAAAACGGAATTCACCCATCAGCACGGATTTGATCAACTGGTAATACGGGGGTATGCTGTAAACCGGCAGGAAAACGTCATACCCGGGTTTCAGATCGCGGAACATATAGTCGGTGGGAAACACCCCGTATGTGGTGTATCCCAGGGATTTGAACTGCTGGACGACCCGGTTGTCACCGGATACCGCTTTTGGAGAACTGCCCGCGATCGGCGCGATCTCCAGTACGCTGTTCATGGAACTCAACGTTTCGGGATGAATGGTATACACGCGCGGGTACAGGTTAAAACCCTGCGCGTCCAGGAACCCGAACTGTTGCGAAACGTCTATTCCATACGCCGCCATGGTTTCGCCAGGCGCATACGCATCATAGACGAGCAAATAGATATTCGGAGTAACATCGGGACTCTTTCCATTTAAAAGGGTTGTGATATCAGATACCCCTGAAGCTGAACCGGTGACTGCCTCCGTCGTTTTTTCCTCCGGCACCGCCAATAGCGCTCCCGCCAGAAAAAACCCGAGGACCGCCGCGTACAAAATGACCCGGCTCCGCAAGCGGGTCAACACCAGCAGAACGGCCAGCATCCCCCAGAACACCGCTTGCTGCAGGGTGGCATCACCGTAGGCATACCAGCCATGGATTCGGCTGAGAATCGCCATGTTTGTCAGGCTGAAGGCGAACGCCGATCCTGCCGCCTGAAGCACACTGTGATCACCAATCCTTCTCAGCAGCGCGGGAATCACCAGAATAAACAGGGCTGACAATAATCCAAAAAAAGCGATGACATACACCACGCCCGTCGCTGATACGATGTCCGCATTGATCAGGGTATATTGCGCGACCGGAGTCATCGGGAGCAGCAGCAGGATGACGTCACCGGGTGAGGGTTTTATAGGAGAAGACGACCTGGCTCTGCCGGTAGCAGGGTCCATTCTACGGGCAAAATAAAAAAGAAGGCAACCGGCGAAAAGGACACCAAACGACGTAATTGCCAGGTTCCGGGTAAAGTTATAGTTGACACTGAGCGGCAGCAGCATATAGGCTGACAGGGCGAAACCCGCGCAGTAGACAAACAACACCCCGGCCGGAATCAGAACAAATCTGCTGATCCAACCCGCGTTCCACATTTTGACATTCATCCGCATACTGTATTGTATGCGTTTCCTGCCGCGGCGTTCTATTTCGCCAGTTCAATCCCTTCCAGCCACGCGGTGACGTCCGCCGCGGTGAACGATGCCGTCCCGGCGAAACCGGGCAGGAGTCTCGTCCCCGGGCATTCCCTGGTTATCTCCGCTTCCATGCGGCCAAAGCCCCCTCCCCCATGTGTGCAGAACAGGATGACCGTTTTGCCGGCAAGTTTTACACCGCGTAAAAAGCTGAGCACCGGAGGCGCGAATGTCTTGAACCAGTTGGGCGAGCCGATGAATACTCGGCTATAGCCATCAATTGGTTCCAACCCGGAGGTCAACTTTGGGCAATAACCACGCTCGATTTCCTGCCGTGCCTGTTTGGCCGCGGTGTTGTAGTCAAAGGCATAGGGCGTCACCGGAACTAAAGGGCGCAGGTCACCACCGGTCTGGCGGGCGATCTCTTCCGCCAGCCGTGCCGTTGTGTGTGAAAACGAGTAATACGCGATCAAGGTTCGTTCCGGTTGATGGGCCGCCGGTTTAATATCCCCGTGTCTCATTTTATCTTCCTCAAATCAGGTTGGATAAAACTCTTGATTATTAATCCGCTCATTTTCTGGATTAAACCCTCATCGAGATCTATTTCGGCTGATATCGAAAGGAATACAGGTTTATATATCAAGACTCAAATGAAGGAAAGTAATGATGGAAATGTGGAATTAGTTAATTAATAACAAATTGCATCCAATAATCTCTCATTGTCAACCAACCAATTGACCATTTTTTCAAAACCTTCTTCATGAAACAATCCGTCTAGAGTTTTGGTCACCTTTTTTTCAATTAGCATTTTTGCAATTGAAACTGAAAAATCAAGAGGTAAGAGAAACCATTCAGTTTCTTCCTCCGTCCAGGGTAATATTTTTTGAGATTCTCCCTTTTCGTCAGTAAATTCAAAAGGAGGTGTCCAGCGTAAAGCCAAACGCATTAAATCATCGTTTTTCAATAGAGCTACTGCTATGTCTGCACCTCTCCCGTCAAATACTATTGAATCTAATATCCAACCGCCTTTTGCCGTCTGGGGATGATTCATCGTTATTTGCCTCCCATTTTCATCTATTCCGCAGTCATCCAAGTTATAAAAACACTGATGTAATTATACAGAGGTTAAGTAGATTGGACATAACGCTCATTTATTGACCCGCTTAACCATACGAAATTCTTCCTTAGCAATGGCGCGTTTCGTCCAACACAGGTCAAAAAAAGAGTAACTTCCAAAAAAATTATTTGTGAAGGCTCTGTCTGTTGGACAATCCGCCACTTCATGATCATCAAAATCATCGTGAAAAAATTGAGTGGCGATTGCAGCGGTTTGTCCAACCTATATACTTTTACACCGAATAAACATCATCATCAGTGTGGATGAACATCAACGTAAATCCGATTAACAACAGCGCCGCGCTGACGAGGATGGCACGCTCCCTCCATATTAAGACGCTGGTGTTGCCCAGCACAGCACCAACCACGAACACCGCGATCATCCCCAGGAACAGGCCGGCTTTGCGCCCGGATTGCAGGTTGTGACCGGTGGCGTATTCGGTGAAATACTTCGTGGCCGCCCGCAGGTTGCCGATGCACATGGTGGTGGCCATGTTGGTGCCATTGATCTTGCGGAAACTTTCCACCTGGATGCCGCATGAGAATGACACCAGGCAGTTGGCCAGCAAATTAAGCGGCTGCGGGATGAACGCCACCATCGCCAGCACCAGCGCCGCCGCCAGAATGGTGATCTGCCGCCAGTGGATGACGCCCGGATCATCTTTGAAGCGGAATCGCAGCATATCACTGAGCGCGATGCCGAACACAAAGGCAAAGACCGGGAAGAAATAGCGCAGCGCCATATCCCATCGCCCTTCCGAGAGATTGACGCCCAACAGCAGGATGTTGCCCGTTTGCGCGTTGGCAAACACCTCACCGCGGCTGATATAGGTGTAGGCATCCATAAATCCGCCCGAGAGCGAAAGGATCGTCCCCAGCAGGATGGATTCGGATACCTGCCCGGTTTTGTTCAAGCGTGTAAAGATCGATTCATTGTCCATAAGCCGGCGATTATTATAGTAGCTAATTCGCTGCCGGCAATATTTTTTTTTAGGCGGACAATGTAGGTTGGACGAAACGCCCATTTAATTACCTTCAGCCCCGTACGTGACAATCTCATCGCGCAAGCGCGTTTCGTCCAACATGGGCCGGAAGAAAACGGCACCTTACTTCGCAAATGATTGATGGATGGATTTGTCCTGTTGGATAAACCGCCGCCATTTGGTTGGCAAAATGGGTTCGTTTGGATGTGGGATCAAGTCAACCGGCGGTTTGTCCAACCTTCTTACCTTAACCATTCAACTCCGCGAGAAGCTCTTCAAACCAGGTACGTGCAAAGGCATGCGCGCCGCGGCCGTAATCCAGGGTCTTGCGGGAATAATGAACGATCTCCTTCAACTCCCCCGGAACGGGATACCCGCTGATCTCGATATCCAGATCCGCCAGAACAGATTCCATAATTTTGACTTTCTGCAATATCTCACTGACGACCGCCCGGCGGGTTTCTACATCCGGGATCAAGCCCAGAAAATAGATCTTGGATAAGCCTGTCACTTCCAGTTTACTCAGCGGGGTTTCCGCTGTCATCCAGGTAAAAAAGGCGTCCCTTCCAGCCGGCTGGATGCTGTATACCTTCTTATTACGCCCGCCTTCCACCCGCTCTTCAAACACAATATAGTTCCGGGCGAGCAGGCTTTTTAATGCCGTTTGAATACTGCCGTAGCTCGCGCTGTAAAACATGGATATCCCCTGCTTGAACGCCTGGTTGATCTCGTACAGGGTGAGACTTTGAACAATAAGCAAACCGAGGATCACGTTTTCCATGAGGGTCCGATCTATTGACAAAACAGGATGATATGATTACTATTAGGTATATATCTATTAGATATATACCTAAACTAAAGGATGATCAAATGAATTTTACCAAATCCCTCTCCAAAACACAGGTGACGGATCATCTGGACAGATATTTCACAAAACTTCATCAGAAGAACCCCGGTAAGAGCACACTGGTGCGGGTCTATTCTTCGTCAACCGGATTGGACTATACCTACCCCGCGAATCGGGGTGACGCGCCGTACCATATCGCCAGCATCGGCAAGGTTTTTACCGCCGTTCTGGTGCAGATATTAGCCGCGCGGGGCAAATTTTCCATTGACGATCCCGTCCATACGTACCTCCCGACCGGAAGCCTGGACCGCCTGTTTGTGTACCGTCAGGTTGACCACCAGAAGTCCGTCACCATCCGGCACCTATTGGGGCACACCTCCGGCATTGCCGATTACTTTGATGGCAAAACGTTGTATGGGCCGACAATGCTCAAAGACGTGATCGAACACCCCGACACCCATTGGACCCCTCAAATGCTGATCGATTTTACCCGTGAACGCCAGCAGGCCATAGCCCAGCCGGGTACAAAGTACAACTATTCGGACGCCGGATACATCCTGCTCGGGATGCTCATCGAAGCGGTGACAGGCAAGCCGTTCGGGCAGAACCTGGAGGATGAATTCTTCCGCCCTCTCCAGATGATGGACTCATACCTGATGTTTTTCAACCGGCCCTTGAATGGTAATGACCGCCGGATCGAACCGATCTGGTTTGACCGGCTGGAGGTCAGCCGGTTTGAAAGCCTGAGCTGTGACTGGGCCGGCGGCGGGATCGTCACCACGCCGGATGATCTGTTGAAATTTAACAGGGCCCTGCGCGAAAACAAACTGATCGACACGGCAGTGCTGCAGGAGATGGATGTGTGTCCCAACAAGTTCAACCCCGGGATCTACTACGGTCTGGGGATGATGGAGATCCGGTTTGGTGACTTTTTCTTCCTGCTCAAAGGAATGCCAAAAGTCAAAGGGCACATCGGGATCCTGTCGACCCATATGTTTTATGACCCGGTCAATGATACGCATATCATCCTGAATTTCGGGTCAACCAATCGCATGACCGAGAGTTTCAAGGCGTTGATCGAGATCGAAAACCTGCTGGGTCGGTTGAAGGGGATTTGATTCTGGATGGGTACGCGGGTGGGATTTGTGACAGATTCCATCAAACCCATTTATCCCCCACCGGCATCAACCCTGCCAATGTTACATATCCACTGTAGGGTAGATGCAAGCGGGAGAATATTTGTCTATGACCTGAGACCAAAATCCGCTTGCATCTACCGCGGCAAATTCGGGAGTTTGATCATGGATGAAAAAGCATCCCGGCAGACCACGGTTGACGCGGCGGGAATGGTGACATACTCCACAAGGCACATTAATTTCCCGCCGGCATCAACCCTACAAAAAAATCATCATGAAGACATTCACACATGGAAAAGGCTATTATTTACAGGCAGCGTTTCCATGGACACAACCATCTCCCAACCATGCCCGGGCGGGTGCCACCCGCCCCTACGGAATGAGACAGCAACCTCCGCCGGGATGACACTAACTCTTTTCCCCCGGCATACCTTATGATTCCCCGTGCCAGTTGGACAATCCGCCGCTCTGATGAAGGGAAAAACCATCTAATTATCTGTGTAAATATATCCGGCGGATTGTCCAACCTACGCATTCCATAATTCGGTCAGACAGTCTGATGCTACAATTAATCCACGGGTGGAAAACCTGCGACACTGCCTGAGAGGGGATGAATAATGAAGAATCATACCTGGTTACAATGCCTGATCGCGGTATG
>CAYQTY010000029.1:16284-17712 GCA_964420535.1 uncultured Leptolinea sp.
CTTGCATTCACCTGTGCCTCTGCCTATGACGGGCCGCCTTTCCCTGATCCCGATTGGGAACTGGTTTTCGTCAAATCTACCCCGGAAGGCAGCTCTATCGCCATTAGTGACATCAAAGGGGAAAATATTCGTCTCATAGGTAAAACCTATCATTTTTCTATAGTAATCTCCCTCCAGGCTATATCACCGGACGGGCGGCAGATCGCCTACAGGCTCGATAGCGCCGGGCCGGTCAATAACCATATTCGGCTGATCAACAGTGACGGCAGCAATGACCATGTGTTCCTCAACGGCAGAACCCCTTCATTCTCGCCGGATGGAAAGAAAATGATTCTTGAATCAGGTGGTTCGTTGTTCATCGCCGATATTGCCGCGCAAAAATCGGCCCTGTTAAGCGTTTTACCGGGTGTCGAAAAAACCATGCCGGCTTGGTCTCCCGACGGGGAGCATATCGCGTTTATCGGGTATGAAAAAGAACGAGAAAAGGAAGGTGGCGACCTGTACATAGCCACAGTTGATTCCAATTTCGTTCTGCAAGTTGACACCGGTGTGAAGTTGAATAAAAATACTCCAATTAGCTGGTCTCCTGATGGCAACTGGTTGGCCTTCGCGTCAAAAGACGGTAACCTGTACCTCTATAATGTGATAACTCAGGAAACAACCAATCTTATCAACCAGACCGGTGGGTATTCCATTATCCCATTCTGGTCGCCGGTAGGCGATTGGTTGTTGTACTGCGAATCTCCTTCGGGCGGAATGGCATTAATCGAGGCGTACAAAGAAACCCGGTGGTTGATTTCCCACTTGAGTGATAGCCGTATTGACCGAACCGTTGACGTATACCTTAAGTCCTTAAGTTCACAGATGTTGTTCAATCCAGCCACCCGTATGAAATCCGGGCGTGATTATCAGGTGACCGTGCTGGGCGATTATCTCAATCTGCGTAGAGAGCCATCCACCGGCGCGGAGATCATTACCACGCTGCGAACCGGCGATACAGTCACCCCGCTGGACAGCCCGCGCGAGGCAGAAGGATACCGCTGGTGGCAGGTATCCATCGGGCAGGCCGGCGTCACCGGCTGGCTGGCAGATGAACCGGGCTGGCTTCGACCGGTCTCACAGAACCCTAGGAAGAAAAAGGAATGACATCGTCCATTTTCCCTAGCACATATTGTTACAGACTACCCGTGCCAGTTGGACAATCCGCCGCTCTGTTGAAGGAATTAATCATTTGGATGGAGGTGTAAATATTACCGGCGGATTATCCAACCTACTCTCTTTGGGAATTTTGCCTTTAGACAGGTACTTTTCCAATTACAGCCAGCAGTTGTTGCGGCGGGAATGGTGACAGATTTCATCAGGCGCATAAATCTCCCACCGGCATCAACCCTGCCAATGTTACATATCCACTGTAGGGTAGATGCAAGC
>CAYQTY010000030.1:0-17487 GCA_964420535.1 uncultured Leptolinea sp.
AGCTTCGCCCCTTGTTTACTCAAACATAAAGCTATGGCTTTCCCTATGCCGGAACTGGCCCCTGTAACCAGGGCGATCTGGCCTTTTAATTTTGGATCCAGTAGATCTTCCCAAGAATCGGGGATATCGAGACCAAGAGATTTCATGACGTCTTTATTGGAGCAGAACCCCAGAGCGCCGACATAAATTCCCGTCCAGTAGCCATCTTTGTCTTTCAAGGTGTCTTTGATACTGGCCGCATTCGGGGAAACATATGGTTCAACCAGACCTTCGGCTTTGGCGACTTCGTACCCATCCATGGGACCGCCGAACCAAACATCAAATTCAGGATTGTCCTTTCCGGCGCGAAGGCGGGCAACAGACTCGCCACTGGAAAGACGGACATAATTTGTCTCAATACCGGTTTCTTCCTGGAATGCTTTCGTCACCGAAACACACCAGTCTTCCTGGGGTGTACAAAGAACGGTGAGTTTCCCGGATCCAGCGGCAGGAGCTTTGGCATCAGCCGCGGCAGGTTCCGCGGGTTTTGCTGCTTCGGCTGGTTTGGCCGGTTCAGCCGGCGCAACAGTCGGGGGAACAGGTGCAGCACACGCTGTCAACATAGAAACAATCACAAAGCATAGAACCAGAATCCAAATACGACGACTCATGTTTTCCTCCAAACAAGATTTAGAAATCTGACGGACAATCCTAGAATACAAAAATTCCCGGTAATACGGGTCACCACCGGGTAACACTAGGTAACATTTTCGTCACAGTTGTTATTTTTCGTGATTGGGCATCGTGTAACCGGAACCGCGAACAGTAATGATGTAAGCCGGATTTTCAGGTTCTGTTTCAATTTTTTGCCGCAGCCGGTATATGGCGGTTTTTACCATTTCTTTGCCGCCTTCCCATACGTCCAATCCCCAGGCTGTTTTTAAAAGAGACTGCCAGGATAGTACACGTCCGGGATTCCGGAGAAGGCAGGATAGTATTTCAAACTCATTATGGGTAACATGAACTGATTTGTCACCGATCATGACATTATGCTTGTTCATATCGATTTGGAGGATCCCGTTTTTGATTACCGAACGCATATCCCCCCACCCGCTCCGGCGTAAAAGCGCCTGTGCGCGTAGTGCCAGCTCCCTTGGATTGAACGGCTTGGTCATATAATCATCCGCGCCCAGTTCAAGCCCTTTGATCACATCTTCCTCTTCCTTGCGGGCGGTTAGCAGAATGACGGGCAGGGTGGTATTCTGTCGGACAATCCGGCATATCTCAAAGCCATCAATGTGCGGCAGCATCACATCCAGCAAGACAAGATCCAAATTTTCAGAATTGATTTTCTGCATCGCCTGTTCGCCATCATACGCTTTAATAACATCGAAACCCTGTGTCTCAAACGCGTACGCTACGATCCCCACCATTTGCGGTTCATCATCAACAACCAGCACCCGGGGTTTATTCATGTTCCACTCTCCAACGAGGCAGGATAAATAATACGGTTGTACCGCGGCCCAATGTTGTGTCTACCATTATCCGTCCGCCATGTAATTCTACGATCTGTTTGGTAATTACCAATCCCAGCCCTGTTCCATCACCCAGTGGATGACCGCTGTTAAACCGCTTGAACAATTTTTTTCGTTCTTCCGGAGACATTCCCGCCCCATCATCCGTTACAGAGAAAACCAGGCCGGCATCATTTTCAGATAAAGAAACAAAAATATGACCTTTATAAGATGTATGTCTGCTGGCATTCAACAGAAGATTGTTTAATGCCTGTAATATGAGATTCGCGTCAAGGTATTTGCGTTCTACCACTTGCGGATAATCTACAACATAATTTTGACGCCGTTCTTCGGTTAAGAACCGGGCCTGGTCAACGGCTTTTCGGATTATTGATTTTACATCAACGAGCTCAAGATGCAATTTGAATAATCCAGCCTGTATCCTCGCCTGGACCAGCAAGTCTTCAGCCAAAGATATCATATGCTCGCCATTCTGGCTGATTGTCTTCAAAAAAACCAACTGCTGGTCAGTCAGGGGGCCTGGCTTACCTTCCAACAATAGATCCGCCGCACCTTTGATCATGGCCAGTGGAGTGCGAATCTCGTGACTAAGCGCGGCGACTTGATCGGATCGCGATTCAGTCAATCCTTTTAATCGCACAATTTCGGCCCGGTCAATGCGGGATTTTTTGATCTGACGGGCCAGCAGAATCGCTGAAATCACGAATGCCGCCCCCATCACCAGACCTACCACATCCCGCCAGTCGGTGTAATTCAACAACCAGGCAGTAAGCCAGAGAACAGACAGGCAGGAAAAAACTATAACCAGGCGTTTTTCCCGGTATCCCTTATGGAACAACCAGAATAATAAAATCACCGGAACGATTGTGCCGGTAATATACGTAATCCACCAGAAGAATGAAGCCCACACTAAAAAATTCTATCATGGATGGAATTTTCTTTCTTTCACTGATCGGCTGTCATCGCCGGGAATGAAACCACATAAATTATTCGTCAGCTCCGCTACAGTGATCATGATGATCATCCCCACCTGCACGATCCAGGCAAACACGATCTTCAACAGATCGGGGAAAACGCATATGGATGATACCTGTTCTTCTCTACCCCCCCTCAAAACAGGCTGACCTGTTTGCCTCTCTTAGCAACCCTGCCCGGTTGATGATCATGAAGAAACTACCGCAGAAAAAATTGGTCAAACAATTTAGCGTACCGGATTGGCATTTCAAAGTCTGACATCGTGCACCATATCATGGATTTCGTGATAATTAGATTACTCATACCCATCCGGGATATTTTTATCTGCCTGGACGAACCGCATGTTATTGACCTTCTGCGTCAGGGGTTTGATCATATTCAACATGGTTAAGCATTTATAGACTGACCTGGTAAATCTAAATCAAATTCAATTTTCAAAGATCCTCTCGATTAGAGGATTTTTTATGCATATTAATGGTATATCCTATATCGATTTCCGTATAATAAAGAAACATTATCAAATTTTTATAAAAATGAAATAATGGTCCATCCGCGGAGATTCAAACCAATGTGGAATCAAATTTCCAAATGGCTGTGGTTGAAAGATGACACAAAAACTTCATCAGATAGGCTGGCAAGAACGTTATTTCATTTTCTTGTTTCGTTATTCAGTCTAAATTTATTATTAATTGTGATTTTAATAAGTATCAAACCAGATGTTATAAACCAGTTAAATCCTGCCTGGATATTTTTTATCATAACTTTTATCTCATCAATATTCCTTCGAAAAAGAACACCGAAATTGGGAGGCATTATTCTTGTAGGTTCTCTCTGGATCCTACAGATAATTACCATATACCCGGGCGAAGTAAGTGCACCGGGTTTTCATTCATTATTTTTTATCTTTCTTCTGGCCGGAATGATCTTTGGCATTAAGGTTATGCTTTCTTTGTTATTATTTACCATCATACTGATCTTTTCCATGGTGATGGGGCAAATTTACGGATTGATACCTTCCCCGGCAGGCACTCTGGGAAACCAACTTTATGCCACTTTTATCCAGTGCAGTATTTTGTGTATCAATACTATTCTTACTGCGCTTGCTTTACGGATCTTGAACCAGGAAAGAAACCAGGCGAATTTCGAATTAGCAGAGCGAATAAAGACTTTCCAGGATCTGGAAAACAGCAGGCACAAATTATCTAAGAACGAGCGGATGCTCGAAGGGCTTACCAATAATCTTCCTGGTGTCGTATTCCAATTATTCATCGATGAAAATTACATGTATAAATTGAATTATGTCGGCAAGAAATCCACCGAGATTTTTGGAATTTCACCAGATTCAGATAACATAATCGATAATTTTATTGAACACCTGCACCCGGAAGATAAGCCTGTATTTCTGGATTCGATCCGATCAGCTGTAAATCAGCGCAAAGATTGGGTTTTTGAATGCAGGTTTATTAAGGATGATCAAAACCTCATCTGGATCCGCGGAATCTCGTCACCGGATATGGAAGATAAGCCTGTCTTTAATGGAATTATTCTTGATATTACAGCGCAGAAAAAATTACAGCAGGCAATCGATTTCAAGCAGGAACAAATATCTGCCTTTACAGATAATCCCTCGGTTGCCATTATGATTGCAGATTCATCAGGAAAAATCGTTCATGCAAATGACCCATATGCGAGACTACTTGAAACCGAGGTTGAGAATACTTTAGGAAAATATATCTGGGATCTTACGGTTGATCTATTAGGCCCACAAATCCAATCAGAAAAACTGCGCAATCAGATAAAATCAACTTTTTTCCACGCAGTGGAAGCAGGTAAACTTGATCCGACCCGAAAAAATGTTTTTGAGGCCATTACACGGTCGGGAAAGAAATTGATTTTGCAGCAAAACATGTTTATCTTCCAGACTTCACAGGGTCCATGCATGGGGACATTTCTAATCGATCAGACGGAACTCGAAAGTACCCGAACAGCCCAACAGGATAGTGAAAAATCATTTCGGGCGATCTTTGAACAAGGACCATATGAAACATCTGTTAGCCGGATGACCGGGGAACTGATCGATGTAAATGAACGTTTTTGTCTGGAAACAGGGTTGCCTCGTGAAAAGATCATTGGAAAAACTGCCAGATTATTGGGCAGATTAAATGAAGAAGATGAGAACAGATTGCGAGAGTTGGCTCAAAAAACTGGTGGAATAATCGATAGATATGAAATGTCAATGTTTGTAAATGGGCATGAACGGAATGTCCTGTTATCAGCCAAAGTAATGGAATTGCATGATCAACCTGAGGTTTTTACAATTATCACAGATATTACCGACCTCAAGAAATCACAAAAAAATGTTCAACAACAACTGGACCAGATAACAGGTTTGCGGAAAATAGACACATCTATTATTTCCGGTTCTGAGATATCAGACACATTGAATTTAATTCTGGATCAAGCCGTCCATTCATTGAACGCAAAGACCGCCCGGTTGCTACTGGGTTTGGATGCTTCGAGATCTCCTGTTCGGATATATTCACGGGGCGAAAATCTGGAAGACATTACCCTTCTTGAAAAAGAAGATTTCTTAATTAAAAAGATGGAACAAGATCGCGAAACAGTTTTAGTCAGCGAAAATGAAATTGAAGAAAGTCATGAAGCTCTTAATACGTTCTACAATGAAAATAAAATAAGATATCACTGCCTGGTTCCAGCAATTACAGGCGGAAAATTGATTGGAATTATTGAAATTTTCTTTGAAAAAGATCCTCACATTGACGTGGAAAATTGGCAACTCTATATTGAAACACTCTCCGGGCAAATAACACTGGCTATCAAGAATTTTGAACTGATATCAGGTTTGCAGGAAAAGAATGAAGAACTTCTTGAAGCCTATGAAAGCACTATCTCAGGTTGGGCGCATGCCCTCGAAATTCGCGATGAGGAGACTTTTGGCCACTCCGAAAGAGTACTCGAATTGTCTCTGAGAGTAGCAAAGGCATTAAATTTTTCGGAAATAGAGATTTCCAACTTCAGACGTGGCGTTTTGCTGCATGATATCGGAAAAATTGGCATTCCTGATTCCATTCTATTAAAACCGGGACCATTGGATGAATCAGAGTGGAAGATTATGAAACAACACCCGGTCTTTGCCTACAACTTATTGAAAGGGATTTCATTCCTTAAAAATTCGTTGGATGTTCCACACAGCCATCATGAACGTTGGGATGGCTCCGGGTACCCTGATGGATTGCGGGGAGAAGAAATACCAATCGCGGCCCGAGTATTTGCTGTAATAGATGTTTGGGATGCTTTGATCAATGACCGCCCTTACCGCAAAGCATGGTCAAAAGAAAAAACAAGAAATTACCTGATTGAGAATTCTAACGTGCAATTTGACCCGACTATCGTGGATATTTTTCTTAAGATCATTTCGTCTGAGATGGAAAATGGAGAATAGCTTATCCGGCTTCCATTATCCGTGTTGGAGCCTGGAAGCCGGAAAGTTCTAACTTGACGCGCTCGCGTACCGCCTTAACCCGGTCCGGAACAGGAGTGACCCGGCCGTCAGCAGCACAGCAGCCAGCGCCAGACTGGCCCCCGCCATCCACGGGTTCAACGCACCGGTCAGGGCTTCCGCGGGAATAGATGTGATCATCCCCACCGGTACGATCCAGGTGAGGGCCATCTTCAGCCAGCCGGGGTACATGCCCATCGGGTAGCGTGACATCTGGAAAAGCCCGTCAAATATCCAGGTAAACAATATGCCCGGGCTCCAAAAGACCAGCGCTGAAAAGATCAACAGGATGGCATAGAGGATGGTCAATCCAGATATCAGGGTCAACAGGAACAACATCAGATTGACACCCGTCACCCCGCCTCCCAGGTTTATGGCTGCCGTGACCAGCACTCCAATCCCGAGTAAAAGGTCAAACAGCGAAAATAAACGCCACTTTCGCAGGCTGACGAATGCCTGGGTATTCAACGGACGCAGCAGCACGAAGTCAAACTTGCCTGCCCAGATCTCCCCGTCCATCCCGGCCAGCGCTTCCAATCCGGGTCCGATAAATAAACCGCGGAGGGCGGAAACGATCAGGTAGATGCCCAACAAAGCCATTGTCTCAAACACTCCCCACCCGTTGACGGTTTGGATCTGCCCGTACAAAATGGCAATTCCCAGCACACCTGTGACCAGGTTCAGGATCGAGGAAAAAATACTGATAAAGAAATTCGAGCGATAGGCAGCTTCCTCGAGAAATGAAACCTGGATAAACCGCGGGATTAATTTTAATAAACGCATGTCAACCTCCAAAACCGGCGTAACGGGTAATACCGCGCCGCCAGATGACCATTGATAGTACAGACGCGGCTGTTAACCAGACCAGTTGAATGGAAAAACCGAATGCCAGATCAGCGCCGGATAGCTTCCCGGTAAGGACCTCCACCGGGAAGGCAACCATGTACCGGAAAGGCAGCACCACCGCCGTGGATTGCAGCCATCCCGGAAGCAGCGCGATGGGTGCAACCTGGCCAGCCAGCAGGAAGATCAGCGAATCCTGCAGAGTAAGTAAAGCATCTGCCCTTGCCGACCAGAACGCCAGCAGCGCGATCCAGTACCCCCAGAGGAAACGCAACGCCCAGGCCATTAATAAAGACAGAAGGAAAAGCAATCCGCTTTCCACGGTAACGGTCAACTCAGGTTTCATGATGAAGGCCAGCACGATCAGAATTGGCAGGTCAAACACCAGATATACAAACTTCCCCGCGACTTCTGAAGCGAGCGCGTCATATACCGGGGCGATCGGGCGCAACAGGATGTGATTGATCTGCCCGTAGCGGATCAGGTCGCCCACCGTCCAGTTGACCTGGGCGTACGTGATCTGGTTGACCAGAATGAGCACCAGGTAATACGCTACAAATCCGCCTCGCGTGTACCCGCCCAGGCTCCCGTCACCAGCAGCCGTTGACCAAACCAGCAGGTAGGTCAGCGGCGGGATCATCCAGCCGAATGCCAGCACAAAGAAGAAACTGCGGTATTGCATCCATGAAAGCCACAATCCTCGGATTAACGCCAGTCCTCCGCGAGGGTTCATTGCAAGCCTCCGGAATAAACCCGGTCAATAACGGCTTCTATCGGCGGATCTTCCACCGTCAGGTCAGCCACCGGCAGGGATTGCAGCAACTGCGCGGTGATAGCCGGCGCTTCTGCCCGCGGCACCCGGATGGATATACCCTCACCCTGTTCCTCAGATTCCGTCAATTCCGCTCCGGCAGGCAGTTTAAGGGATTCAACAGGGATATCTTCCAACAGAGTAAGCCGCAGTAATTTATACGGCGAGAGATCATGTGCCAGGGCAGACAGGGCGCCGTCGAACATCAGGCTGCCGTTGTGGATCAGGATCACCCGCTCGCACAACGCGGTGACATCCGCCATGTAATGGCTGGTCAGGATGACCGTTACCCCGCTGCGTTTGTTGTAATCTGCCAGAAAGCGGCGCAAACGCAGTTGCATGGAAACATCGAGCCCCAGAGTGGGTTCATCCAGGAACAGGACAGCCGGCCGGTACAACAGGCTGGCCGTCAGTTCGCATTTCATACGTTCACCCAGTGACAGGTTGCGTACCGGCTTGGTGAGCAGTTCCTTCATATCGAGCAGATTGATGATCTCGTCGAGGGTGTGTTTGTAATCAGCAGCCGGAACATTGTAGATCTCGCTCAAAACGCGAAAGGAATCCATCGGAGGGATATCCCAGAGCATCTGGCTCTTATTGCCCATTACGATGGAAATCCGGCGCAGGTAATCCGCTTCGCGTTTCCACGGTTTATGCCCCAAAACAGTAATATCACCTGCTGTGGGATGCACCAGCCCGGAAAGCATCTTGAGGGTGGTGGTTTTCCCCGCGCCATTTGGGCCGATAAACCCGACCATTTCCCCGGCAGACACTTCAAATGAAATGTCTTTTACCGCCGGGATGTCGTCATACGTGGGGTGCACCAGGCTGCGGATCGACGCTCCCAATCCCTCGTGCCGTACCGGAACGCGGTACGTCTTGCTCAGGTTTTGTGCCTGAATGTGAAGTTCGCTCATTTCAACTCCTTGATGTTGGTTTCTATACCAGTTTACAACCCTGGTGCACAAAGGGAGGGTTTTGCCCCCATCGCTGCAAGATGGAGCCACCTTCCCCCCTATCGGGGGAAGGCCGGGATGAGGGTGACGTCTACCGGGTACGCATCAATTGGACGCGCCCGTCACCCGGCAGGCTGTGGTGCGTTGACCGCACCCTTATTGCACCCATTAAACCGTTTTATAGAAATGTCAATAAGAATACGGTCAACGACACCCTACATTTTCGGGGAGAGGCTGGGTGAGGGGCAAATTTCATCATCATGGGAACTATCCAAAAGTTGATCATAAAGAACCTCCCCCGGTTTGACAATCATCCAGGGGAGGTTCATTTGGTTTAATTCAACATCTTTGCCAGATACTGGCCGGTATACGACTCTTTCACCAGCGCCACCTGCTCAGGCGTGCCTTCGGCAATCACCCGTCCGCCGGCGTCGCCGCCTTCCGGGCCCAAGTCGATCACCCAATCCGCCGCCTTAACCAGGTCCAGGTTGTGCTCCACCACGATCACGGAATTTCCGGCGTCTACCAGCCGCTGGAGCACGGTCATCAATCGACCGGTATCATCGGGGTGCAGGCCGGTGGTCGGTTCGTCCAGCAGGTATAGGGTTCGCCCGGTGGACTTGCGCCCCAGCTCTTTTGCCAGTTTGACACGCTGCGCCTCGCCGCCGGACAGTGTCGTGGCCGGCTGGCCGAGCTGTAAATACCCCAGCCCTACATCAGACATCACCTGCAACCTCGAAGCTGCCGCGGGGACATGTTTGAACACCTGCAGGGCTTCTTCCACAGTCATATCCAGTACCTGCGAGATATCATACCCGTTGTACTTGACCGCCAGGGTTTCACGGGTGAACCGCCTACCATGGCATGCCGGGCAGCGAACTTCCACATCCGGCATGAAGTGCATTTTTACGGTCAGGGTACCCGATCCTTCACAGCGTTCACAGCGTCCGCCGGGAACATTGAAAGAGAAATGCCGGGGAGAGAACTTTCGTTTTCGGGCATCGTCAGTCGCCGAAAAGGCTTCACGGATGGCGGTGAATGCGTCTGAATACGTGGCGGCGTTGGAGCGTGGAATTCGCCCGATATGAGCCTGATCGATGGTGATCACTTTGTCCACCTGATCCATCCCATCGATCCGGTCATGCTTGCCGGGTTGTTCATTTGCTCCATTAAGCCGCTGCCGAAGCGCTTTGTCCAGAATATCAAATATCAAAGACGATTTGCCGGACCCGGACACGCCGGTCACTGCTACCAGCATACGCAGCGGTATGGAGACCGTTACATTCTGCAGGTTAAATTGACGGGCGTTGTTGATCAACATTTCCCGGCCGTTGTACGCCCGGCGTTTCCCGGGCATCGGAACGGAGAGTTCGCCTGACAGATATTTTCCGGTTAATGAAGCCGGATTTCGCATCACCTCGTCCGGCGTGCCGTAAGCAATCACCTCACCACCATGCTTGCCGGCGCCGGGGCCGATATCAATCAGGTAATCGGCAGCGTGCATCATTTCGAGGTCGTGCTCGATGACCAGCACCGTATTGCCCAGGTCCCGCAGGCGGCGCAAAACCCGGATCAGGCTCTGGGTGTCACGTTGATGCAGTCCGATGGTCGGTTCATCCAGAACGTAGAGAACGCCGGTCAAACCGGAACCCAGCAACGAAGCCAGCCGCAACCGCTGGGCTTCACCGGCAGAGAGTGTGGGCGACGAGCGTTCCAGAGTCAGATACCCAACCCCAACCTCCAGCAGACGGTGGATGCGGTCATCCAGGTCATTGAGGATCGGGCCGCCAATCAGCGTCTCCTGTGTGGTAAACCCGGCTGGAAGTGACTTCAGCCAGGCGTCCAGCTCGTTCAGCGGCAATTGGGAGATATCAATGATCGTCCGGCCGGCGACAGTCACGGCGCGGCTTTCGGGGCGCAGGCGCGTTCCGCCGCAATCCGGGCAGACCTGCGACGCGAAATACGGGTCCAGCTTTTCCCGGTAGGCTTCATTGTTGGCATGTTCGTCATAGCGCCGCAGCATGTTGGTGACGATGCCCTCAAAGTTGCCCTGCGCGTTGGTGCGGGGTGGTTTGACGCCCGGGAAATGTTTCAAGAATCTTGGACTGTTCGTTCCGTACAGGATCAAGTCACGCTGGGGTTCCGTCAACCGGTTCAGCGGCTGGCTTATATCCATATCCAATCCGAAATACAGGCTGGCGTTCTCCAGTATCTTTGTGTAGTAGTTGATGTGGAACTCATCCCAGAAGGTAATGCCGTTCTCGGCGATACTCTTGCTTTCATCCAGCATCCGCGAGACAACCACCTGCCGGACGACCCCCAGACCGGTACATGTCGGGCAGGCGCCAGCCGGCTTGTTGAACGAAAAATTGGCCATCCCCATCTCCGGCACCGGAGCGCCGCAATGCGGACAGGGAAATGTGTCCTCAGGATTAACGGTCTGGGATTCATCCGCTTCATCCGGCATCTCATCTTCGGCAAATTCAAAGGTGGGCGGCGGAACATCTTTCCCGCATACCGGGCAAGGCCGGTGGCCAACACGTGCGAACAGTACCCGCAGGTACGTAAAAACTTCAGTGGACGTGCCCACAGTGGATCGCGGGCTGTGGTTCGTCAGATGCTGGTCAACACTGATGGACGGGGAAAGACCCGTGATGGTCATTCCCTGAGGCTTGGTCAATCCGTCGGTTACCATCCCCAGCGATTCCATGTACTGCCGCATTCCTTCCCGGTTCAGGATGTCAAAACCCAATGTGGACTTGCCTGATCCGGAAAGGCCGGTCAAGACGACCAGTTTGTTCTTGGGGATGCTCAGGCTGATATTTTTTAGGTTATGCAGCCGGGCTCCCCGTATGTCAATAGTTTCGTTCATTCAGACTCCCGATGAGATAATTTTGTGTACTATCTCATTGTAGAACCCTGGTGCGCAGAGAGAGGGTTTAAGCAGGTTCGCCTGCCCTGCTCTGAATAACTGTTTCAATGTAATCAATGATCTTCCGGGCCCGATTTTCTTCATAATCCAATGTGGAGAGCCACCGGTCGGAAGCTACGTAAACATCTTCATCCGGGTGCGGAGTATCCAGCGCCTGGCGCAGGTCACGCGTTTCGCCTCCACCTAGTTGTAGCAACATACGCAGGATAGCCATCAGGCTGTACCCCGCGTTGACCAGCATGCGGATGACCCGCAGGCGGCTGATCTCGGCCGGACCGTACAACCGATAGGTGTTGCTCTCCTGGCGGGGCACTTCCAGAAGTCCATTGCGTTCCCAGTTGCGCAACACATCATTCGATACACCCAGTAACTTTGCGACCTCGCCTATGCGCATATTGCGGCCGGTAACATCGGCATGCCGGCCATTAGCCCAGCGCTCCAACAATTCAACAGCCGCGTCTGCCTGTGCTTTTTCAGATTTCACGATAGCCAGATGTTGATATGCGAGTTCCAATGCCCCGCCCCAGTCATCACGAACCGCGCTTTCAATGATCTCGGCACCCGACCGGTGGATCGACTTTCCCGGGTAACTGCCTTCCATAATAAGACGGTCAAGCCGCAGGCAATCCAGGTGATGTTGGGTGAAGCGCCGGTAACCGTTTGGAGCGCGGTCCACCGCGGGCAGCAGCCCCCAATCCACATACCGCCGGACGGTGTTTTCATGCACACCGGCCGCCCTGGCGAGGTCAGATGTTTTGAAGTATGGCGTGATATACGGGGAGGTTGTTCGTCTTTTCGGCATAATAGTTATATAGATTGTACAGACTGCGAGTATTTTACGGAAGACCGGTGGGCAACTGGAATTAATTACGTCATAATAATGGAAAGTTAAATAATTTCAACCGGAGAAAGAATGAGAATTTTCAGATCCTTATTAATATCAGTGTTGTTTACATTAGTTACAAGTTATCCCGTCCTTGCGGAAGGCAATCCACCGGTTGACCCCACCCCTGCCGCCGCGGCGCAGTCAAATCTGTTGACTGGATTCCCGTGGGGGCTGGTGGCGATCTTTGTGATAGCCGGTTTTATTATGACTTATATCAAGAAAAACAATCCCAACCAGGTAACGAACTGCACCTGCCTGCCTCTGATCGACGAAGAACAACAAGCCCGCGAAAAAGCACAGATCGCCCGCGAGGAAGCTGAAAAGAATAACTCAGGAGCCTGACAGGTTCAATTTATGCAATAAGCCGGCAATGGAATCAAGAACCATTGTCGGTTTCAATCCGGACACCCTCAGTTTATCGCGATCCGCGTCTCCGGTGAGCACCAGGCAGGTATCCATTCCTGCCTCGATCCCCATCCGGATGTCAGTTTCGAGGCGGTCACCCACCATCAGGCATTCGCGCGGGGGAAGCCCTAATTTTTCCATGATCGTTTTGACCATAATGGGTGATGGTTTCCCGACCACCGGGTCGCATTTCACACCGGTGCAAGCCTCAAGCGCAGCGATGATTGCCGCGCAATCCGGTTCTCCGCCGGTTGGCGTGGGGCAGTAACGGTCGGGATTGGTAGCCACCAGCCGGGCGCCGGCGTTCAGGGCATCAAAGGCAACCTGCAGCTTGTGGTAGTTAAAAGTGCGGTCAAATGAAGCGACGACCACGTCAACTTCTCCGGATTTCTCAGAGAATGCGAATCCCGCTTCGGTCAACTCCCCGGCTATAGCCTCTTCGCCGATCACATACAGGCAAGCGCCGGGTGTGTTTTCTTTCAGCCAAAGTGTCATCACGTACGAAGAATTGACAATATCATCCACGTCCGTTGGGATACCAAGGCGGGTCAGTTTATCCGCGTACTGCTCTCTGGTTTTCGTGGGATTATTGGACAGAAATATCGTCCGTAACCCGGCAGCGCGCAAACCGGCAATCGTCTCCGCCGCGCCGGGGATCAGACTATTTCCCAGATAAATGGTGCCATCCTGGTCAAAAATGCAAGCTTTGTATTTCATACCGCCCTCTATGAAGCCCAAAACCCGCCGGGAGAAAACAATTCATTCAGGCAATCCTCCAGGCAGCCGGCTTCTTCCGCCATGTCCAGGATGGTATACCGATTGCGGATCAATCGCGCCTGCCGGTAGGCCTTTAGCAAATCTGCGGTAGTCTTGCCAATCTGTGATGGATGGGTGACGCAGCCGGCGGCAGCCAGCATGTCACGCATAGCCGGCGCGGGAATCAACTGCGCCTGCAACCTCGTCTTTATCTCCGGCCAGTGTTCCTTTAACCTCGCCAGGCGGATTCTCAGTTCTTCCGGTTCGGGATATTTCGCCATGGATTGCTTAATGGCTGATTTAATTACGTCAGAATTGGAGAAACCCCGCCGGATCACAGCCTCAACCTCTTCACGTGACAGGTACGCGTTAACCATCCGGTCAACATTCAGCCTGGTGAAGTCACGAATGAGCACCCGGTCATACAGAGCGGCAGAGGCGATCGTCCCCAATCCTACTTTCAACCCGTGAGAGAATTCACCGTGCGTTGTCTCTGCCATTTCCCACAGGTGACTGATCAGATGTTCCGCGCCGGATGCCGGCCGGGATGCCTGGTAATGCTGTAAGGAAAGCCCTGAAAGCATCAGCCCCCGTACCAGGTTGCAGAAAGCCTGCGGGTCGCCACTAGCCAACAAACCCGGTTGATTCGTGCTTTCCCTCAGATGCCCCTGCACAATATCCCATGTACGCTGGTTGACCGGTTCCACACTCAACGCATCCGCGAGGATCCAATCCGCGCCAGCCACATTTTTCGCCAGAAGATCGGCATACCCTGAGGCGGTCATGGATTTGGGTGCCCGGATCATCACATCCAGATCCGCGACCACCGCAATGGGAGCTTTAAATCCATCCCTGGAAATGGACGCGCCGGATGCTGTATATCCATCCATGGATGCAGCCGTAGCCACCACCATGTACCGTCGGCCAAGACGGTGAGATGCCAGTTTTGTCAGATCATTGATGGTTCCTGATCCCACCGCCACAGGGATGGCGTCAATACCGCGCAGCGATTCCTCCAACCGGAGGACATTGTCAAAGCTGGCATACAGTAATGGTTTACGGGGGTAAACAATCGGTTCACACGCGGTCATCCCGGCAGCAGAAAACAGATCATGGATCTGCCGCCCCGCGGCGTGGTATGTGTTTTCATCCGCCACAATGACGGCTTTTTGTCCGGGGAAAAATCGGGAAAAGATCTCCGGAGTTTTCGCCAGAATTCCGGATTCTAGACTGATGGATTTTGTCTCCTGAACTTCTTTCAGAGCTATTTCAATGCAGTCGTTTTCCATTCAGTCTCCGCGCAGGTCTAAGATAAAACACCATATTCTTCAAATATACACCCGTCACCCCTCAAAAATAAACCATATACTCAACTCCCGTGTATGCAGAATACAAGGCAAAAAAGAAACTCCTTTCGATTGACCGACAGTAGTATAAAGTTTTTTCCGACCCCGGGAAAAGTCAGATAAAATTAGTTATATGATTGAAGAACAAATTGAGACTATGAAGATATTGCTGTCCCGACTCGAACGCATATCCGCTGATTCTGTTGTGGCACACCGCGCTAGCGGCGTTCGGGGCGCTATGCTGCGGTTATTGGATGATTTCGAAAAGGGATCAATGCCATCTCCCCATTATTTAAAGCGCCTCACTGATACGGGATATATACTTTTACAGAAAGCCGCCAGGGAGATCGGGCGGTGAAAATAAAACAGGAGAGAATACCATCAAGCATTCTCTCCTGTTTTATTATTTTCTAATTTACAAACCCAGTTTTTTAACCAGAACCGCTACGCGTTTTCCCAGGTCGGCACAGGCTTTCAGGTTCTTCTCGTCCGGTTTGCTAATGGCCACCGGACCAAAATGCGGCGAATGGTGATTGCCTTCGATGATCATGCCATGCACCAGCATCATCTGCAGGATGGACATGACTGTGGTTTCCACCCCGCCGCCTAATCCGCCGCTCGAAGCGAAAGCCCCACCCACCTTGCCCTTCAGGCTGCCGTGTTTTTTGACAGAGACATCGAACAGGGTTTTCATCTCACCGGCGACAATGCCGTATGAGGTGAATGTTCCAACAATGATCCCGGACGCGCCGGTCATATCTTCGATCTGAACCTGATTGACAGGAAGCACTTTTACATCAAGCCCTTCCTGTTTTACGCCCTCGGCAATCGCTTCCGCCATTTGCTTCACATTCCCGGTGCGGGATTCGTACATGATTAGAATGTGGCTCATTGTGTGGTTTCCTTTTTGTACTAAAAACTAAATGATATTCCGAATATTGAATATTTATACCCTGTTTTAACTTTATCCGGTACAAGATTTATATTATTTTCCAGAAGGCCAGTCAAACTCCATGAACTTTGTGTAGCCGTGTTTTTCCACTCCGTATACCCGCCCATGTGACGGCTCGGCGCACCCTGGTTCATCCACCACCTTCGCCCGGTTCTGATACGTGCCTATTGGCGCGAAAGTGATCTTCCCATTGCGGCATACCCAGGTTTCCAGCAAATATGGTTCCTGCTCTGAATCATCGCCGGGTTTTAGCTTCAGCGGAGCCCAGGTGACTGTCACTTCGTCGCCGCTGCGTTCCGCTTTAGCAAATACCGGCGCGGGGTAATACGGTGACTGAGGCAGCTTTATTTCTTCCGGCGACACAGGCCGTACTGACTGAATATTCCCACCAATATCCATGAATTCCATATTCATCCAACAGGGATTGTCACCACCAATAGCCTGCACTTCAAGATAACCGGTATCCGGCTGCCAGCCGATGATATCCAACCGGTTGCCTTTCAGCAAACCATACTTGTAGAGATACGCTTTCGACGGCCCGTAATAGCAATTGACGTGCCCCTGGTTGACCACCCCCCGGAGTACTACATAGACGGGAGTGGATGTGGCAGTTGGCTCGGAGGTCACGGTTGGTACCGGTGTGACCGTAAGAGTATAGGTAGAGGTTGGTGACGGTGTAATTGTCAGAGTCGCTGTTGGTTCCGAAGTCGTGGTGGATGATGGTTGGGGGGTTGACGTGTCGGTTGGCATGGATGTGGCGGATGGAGCAACGGTGGGCGTCAACGGAACACAGGCGGAAACGAGCAGGAATAATCCGGCGGATAAAAAGCGGAATCTCCTGTTTCCATTCCCTTTCTTCATCACTCCTGCTCCGGTTATTGGACTGTTCCAGATGTCAGATAATCACTTAACCCGTTGATAAACTGTGAAATCATTACGGGTTGTGAGTTTTAAATATGTGTCGGGAACAGTCAGGTTGCCATCCAACAGGATGGAATCTATTAATAGATAATCCAACGCCGGCTTCTCTCCAATGGATACTTGGCCGTCCTCTGTTGGGACGATCTGTTCCACCCGCCGGGTGTAATACTTCCCAAAGAGCGGTGAAACCGGGTATTTTCCTGTGCCGACTAATCCGATCGAAGAATCTGAAGGTACCAACTCGTCAATGTAGCGGTATGTATTGGTAAACTCCGGCATCAACACCAGTTGTTTTTCCGTCCGGTTCATCCCGGGCAGCGCCACCTGATTGTACAGTGACTTCGCCTTATCGGCTGTCAGCGTCCACCCCAGTATCAACAGGGATACGACGATGACTACTCCCAGCCTTTCGTTCCACACAAGACGGTCCTTCGCGTCAATTTTGAAATAACCCGCCTCCCCGATCAACGGCAGGAATAGCGCGAAGGATAAAAGGGAATAACGGAAGATGGAAGCGGAATACTGACGGATGAAACAGAGCACCAGTAGATAGATGACACCTGCCGCAAGCAACCCGAGAGCAACGGGATCCTTATCTTTTTTTATTTTGCTAAAACCGGACCAGATCCCGTAGATTGACAGGTATGTGACCAGTATGCCGATCGTTCCC
>CAYQTY010000031.1:0-14298 GCA_964420535.1 uncultured Leptolinea sp.
GTCAAAGCCGAAAGCTTCGGCGATACGGCAGCCGAATTCATATTTACTCAAAGAAACCGGGCTGACCACATGGAATAAACCGCTGTGACCGCTATCGAGTAATTGTAGTAACAAGTCAGCCAGATGGTTGACAAACAACGGGCAGAACTGCACGTCGGTGAAACCGTTTACCGGCTTACCTTCTGACAGGTTATTATAGAAAAATTCCGCCAGGCTGCGTTTTCCGGTCAGACTCCAACCGTAGAAGTTGACACGCGCCACTACCGCTTTGGGGAAAGCATCAAGAACGGCTTTCTCACCATCCAGCTTGGTGCGAGCGTAGATGGACAACGGGTTGGGCGTATCTGTTTCCAGGTAACCGCCGCGTTGGCCGTCAAACACCGCGTCTGTGGAAAGATGAACAAGACGGATCTTACGCACGGCGCAGGCTTTAGCTAGGATACCCGGGACCCGGGTATTGATTAAAGCCGCTTTTTCAGGTTGCTTTTCACAGGCATCAATATCGGCCATAGCCGCGCAATGGATCACAGAGGCCGGCCTGACCTCATCCAGCATCCGGTCAACCGCCCCCGGGGCTGACAGATTGTATGGCCTGGTCAGAAATGGCACGCCAGAAAGACTATGCGAATTAGTAATACCGATCACCTCCCGGCGCTCCGATTCACGCAGCGCCAGGTTAATTCCCAGCAGACCGCTAGCTCCGGTGATCAGCAGGCTTTTCATTCCGCGCTTCCCGAATCTCCATTATTCTCAAATGGCGCCACCAGTTCACGGATCTGGTCAACATTCAACCATTCCGTGTTTGTATTGCTGGCGTACCGGAAATCATCCGGCAGCATCTTTCCGCGCTTTTCCCATTCATGGCCAAACCACAGGGCTTCCGCCGGTTGGACAACGAACATGTCATCCAGTTCAACAGCATTGCGGCTCTCATCATCGGAGATGAGAACTTCATGCAGCTTTTCTCCGGGACGGATTCCGACAATATCGATCTTTGCTTCAGGCGCGATGGCATGCGCCAGATCGGTGATGGTGGTGCTGGGGATCTTCGGGACGAAGACTTCACCGCCGAACATCTGCTCGGAACAGCGAAGGGTGAAGCGCACGCCCATCTCCAGAGAGATCCAGAAGCGGGTCATCCGGTCGTCGGTGATAGTCAACGCGCCATTCTGGCGCTGCTTGATGAAGATCGGCACCACACTGCCGCGGCTGCCAACCACATTGCCGTACCGTACACAGGAGAATCGAGTAGCGGTTCCGCCGGCATACGCGTTGGACTGCACGAATAATTTCTCCGCAGCCAGCTTGGTGGCGCCGTACAGGTTGACCGGATTCACGGCTTTGTCAGTGCTCAGGGCGATCACTTTTTCCACGCCGGCATCCAGGGCAGCGTCGATCACATTGCTGGAACCCAGGATATTGGTTTTGATGGCCTCCATCGGGTTGTATTCGCAGGCAGGAACCTGTTTCAACGCCGCGGCATGCACCACCAGGTCCACGCCATTGAAAGCGCGGCGCAGGCGCTGCTGATCACGGATATCGCCGATAAAGTAGCGCAGGCTCGGGTGGTCGTACCCGGCTACGCGCATTTCGTGTTGTTTCAATTCGTCACGGCTATAAACAATGATCTTAGCCGGATGATATTCTTCCAGCAGGATCTTGATCATTTTCTTTCCAAATGAACCGGTGCCGCCGGTAACCAGAACTACTTGTTTAGACCAATCCATAATATTCTCCAGGCTCTGGCGATTTCGCCTTATTTATGTAAGACGATCAAGGGATATTGCCCTTTTTCGCCATAGTATTTCGGGAACCATTCTTCCAGTAAATATAGCAGTTTCAGGTAGAGTTTTCCGCCCAGAATTCCGTGGACGACTGCTCGCAGGTAACGCACGTTGACGCTGCGCCAGCAGAATATCTCATAACGGGCCAGTGGCGCAATCTCGGTCGTCATCCACTCCGGGCTGAATTTCTTGATGAATGTGCCGGTGGGTTCCTTGCGCGGTGGTTCAACGCCATAGCAGGCGGATTTCAACACAGTCTCTTTGTCTTCCCCCCGCTGTCCGGTGACCAGTTTGCCGAACCACTCGAATAGCCGGATCACAGGTTTGGCGGCGCGCATCATGGGTGAATCTGTCCATCCATTGACCACCACCGCGGTGCGGCCGGATTTCAGAACACGAAGGAATTCGATATAGGCTTTTTTCTGGTCGGGCAGCGGCAGGTGATGCAGCGTATGCAGGGAAACCAGTCCGTCAAATGCTTCGGGTTTAAACGGTAGATTGGCGGCGTCCGCCACCACATACAGGCCTTTATCACCCAGGCGGTTGCGGGCTTCTTTCAGCGCGAGTATTGAAATATCCAGGCACAGGCGGTGACCATACCCTTCGGAGTACGTCAGGTATTCGGGATATTGCACCGGGCCTGACCCGGCGTCAAGCAGCAGGTCCCCGGCCGGGTTGAGGTGCCGGTTGATACGCAAATGGCAGCGGTGAATGTATTCGCGTGAAACCGGCCGCAGGTCCTCATACCGGGCATTCTGATACACGCCTTCGCCCACGGTCTTCCATCCGACCTGGTCGTAAAACGCGCGGACCTGCTGTTTAACATCTTTATCGTCCACTATTTCTCCTGCCCGGCTTCCATTGACGACCATACGATCGGTTCGCCTATCAGGTACCGGAATGTCGCGGTATATTCGTTTTCTTTGCCCTGCGTGATGACATCTTTCAGCGGGTGGGCTTTATAGTCGTCCCACATGCGCACCAGATGCCAGGGAAAGGTTAAGGGAAATTCAAAGAACCAGCGGTAGGCATACATCCACGCTTTTTCCACCTGCTGGCGGTTCAAACGGAACTGAGCCGGGTTCGTGAGGATCTGTCCCAGTGTTTTGTAATACGAAACCCAGGTATCGGGGTCAAAGGTGAAGCCGCGGCTGCGGTAATGCGTTTGCGCGGCAACCACCACAGGAACCCCGCCCATAGCCATTTCCAGACCAACGGTGGTTGTGTACACCAGGCCAAGATCGGCTACTTCGATCAGGTCATACGTATTGACCTTCTCCGTGGGACCAATCAGGCGAATATGTTCAGGCAGTTTGGGGAAAACCTCATGCACTACTTTGACCATGGATGTTCCGTGGGTGAGAACTTCACCGGGATGCACCCGGATCACCAGTTGGACATCCGGCCGCCCGGCAAAATATTGCACCGTACGGCTGATCCATTCTGACATGGATTTACTGAATAAATGACGGCCGAGCGTCAGGCTGTCACCGAGCACATTGGTAGCCAGCAATACCACCGGGCGTTCATCCAACCCAAGCGCGGCACGGGCTTTGGCTCCGCCTTCCGAAGGCGTACCCTGCCACTGGCGGGCAAAATTCTCCCACATGGCGCCGTGCTGCCGCGCCATCAACATGGCGCGCAGGCGTTCCAATTGTTCATCTTTGAGCGGTGTGTTTTGACGCACCCGCCACATGGCATCTGTATCCTGCCGCATAATCTCATTATTCTGCGCAACCCAGATACGCTGGCGCTGGTCACCAAATTCGTAGGTAACCACGGGAATTTTCAGCAATTTCGCCACGCGGTAGACAACACCCAATTCCTGGATGGTACCGTTGGGAACGATGACCACATCCGGCTTATTCTCTTTCAAATATGAATAGGCCGCGAGAGCCACCTCTTCATTGCGCTCTTTGCGCAACTGGTAGACCTCGTTTTTGTGGTCGACTTCTTCCACCTGCAGGGAGTACTGGGTGTCAAATTCACTCACCTGCTGTACGATTTTGCTGAGTTCATCCGAAACCGGCGCAAAGGGGATCTTTCCGCTGACAAATGACACAGAATTCAACACCGGTTCCGCCGGCGTCAAAATTTTCCGGGCGTACAGGTCCTGCCGGCGCAAATCGAAACGCGAAATGGGTTTCTGCCAGTCAGACTGTGCCAGATAGCCCAGTGTGACATTATGCCCCTGGGCGGAAAGCGCGATGCCAGTCAACGCGGCATGTTCGATCCAGTAATGCAGGGTGGCAAAAATGAAGACTTTCTTGCCTGCCGGAGCTGACTTTTTCAACTCGCCGGCTTCTTTGATCAATTCGGGTAATGTTTCCTGCAGGTGCTTCAGGCTGAAATGGCTGTTGATCGCCTTGCCCCGCTGCCGAACCAACCAGTACAGTTCCACTGTGAAGGGGATCTGTCCAAGTATCTCTTTGACTACATCTTTTCCTGCTGCTGCAGCCGCTGTCATCTTTACACCGCCTCAATGTTCCAGGTCAAACGCGGACGAATGGGTCCCAACCTTGGTTCAGGCCAATGCATACCCGGCGCGCCGGCAGCATCTATATTGAATGTCAGGGCCTGTTCATCCTGGAAATACCGTTTTACTCGGAAGGTGCTGGCATTCACCGCGATCATAAAACGGCCTTCGTTGAGTAAATCCGCCGGAATGGTACACCGGCTGACATAGTGACCTTCTTTTCGCGTGGACAGCCGATCAAAATCCGCCGGATCGTCCGTGTCGAATGAGGTCATGATATATTCTCCGCGCATACTGAGCAGGTATACCCCCACCCGCAGCCCGGTAATTGCCTGTTCCAGTTTGTATTCCAATTCAATGGTCACCGGGTCGGTGGAGCGCAGCGTGTCAACCACATCACCTTTCGGGTTCTTGACCCGAATGGCGACCGGTTTGAACGGCGCCGCGTCCGCGGGGACTTCGTCCGGCAGCCAGTGGCGCTGACCTTCCTGCGAGAAACCTGCAGAAAGGTAATAGTCCACCGCCTGCGGCGTGGGGGCGCGCATGGCCAGGTGACCTTTTTCGATCACAATGGTCTCTTCGGTCAGGCGCAAAATGGCGGACATGTTGTGGCTGACGAACAGCACCGTACGCCCCTGCTGGGCTACGTCACTCATCTTGCCCAGGCACTTGCGCTGAAATTCAGCGTCACCCACGGCCAGAACCTCATCCACCACCAGTATCTCCGGTTCCAGATGGGCTGCCACGGCAAACGCCAGGCGCAGGTACATACCGCTGGAGTAGCGCTTTACCGGCGTGTCTATGAACTGTTCGACTTCCGCGAACGAGACAATCTCGTCAAATTTACGTTCCACCTCGGAATGTTTCATGCCGAGAATGGCGCCATTGAGCGAGATATTCTCGCGGCCGGTCAATTCCGGGTGGAAACCAGTACCGACTTCCAATAGTGAGCCGACTCGCCCGTTGATCACCGCCCGGCCTTCGGTCGGTTCAGTGACCCGCGAGAGCAACTTCAACAGTGTGCTCTTTCCGGCGCCATTGCGCCCGATCACACCAAGGACTCTGCCTTTTTCAACATCAAAGGAGACGTCTTTCAACGCCCAGAATTTATTACTTCCCTCTTTGCCGGCCCCCAACCGTTTCTGTGACGATAGTGCTGAGGACAGGGTTTCGCGCAGGGTGGTATACGCCGCAGGCCGTTCGCCGATGGTGTATTGTTTCCCCAGATTTTCCGCGTGGATGGCTATATCACTCATGATTACACCATATCGGCGAAACGCCGTTCCATTCTGCGGAAGTAATACAACCCTGTGATCAGGATCAAGATGGATATCCCGGCAGAAACAGCCAGCATGGCATTTGGCGCGCTGGCGGAGGAACCCAGTAAAGCCCAGCGGAATCCTTCGACCACACCGGTCATCGGGTTCAGGGCATACAGCAGGCGCCATTTTTCGGGCAGCAGGCTGGCCGGATAGGCAATTGGTGTGAGGGTCATCCAGAACTGGGTAAGGAAGGGCAGCACATAGCCGATATCACGGTACATGACGTTCATAGCCGAAAGCCAGATACCCACACCCAGCGCGGTGACCATCGCCAGAATTACGAACGGGATGATTGCCCATACATTGACGGTGGGATATACGCCATAGACGATCATCATGCCAAACAGCACAATAAAAGCCAGACCGAAATCCACCAGCCCCGAGAGGATTGATGCCACCGGCAGGATCAACCGGGGGAAATACACCTTGGTGATCATGTGGCTGCTTTGTACCAGCGAATGCGCGGCATCGGTCAACGCTTTGGAAAACAGCGTCCACGGAAGCAGCGCGGTGTACGAGAAAATGGGGTACGGAATACCGTCAGAGGGCACCTTGGCCAGATTGCCGAAGAAGATACTGAAAACAACCATGGTCAGGAAAGGCTGCAAGATAGCCCAGGCAGCGCCCAGCGCGGTCTGTTTGTAGCGCACCTTCAGATTACGCCATGTGAGGAAGTACACCAGTTCACGGTACACCCAGAGGTCTTTAAGGTTTAGGGCGGTCCATCCGCCGCTGGGTTTGATAACCACAGTGCGGGGCGCTTCCGCCTTGACCAGAGTTGTACTTTCAACAGTCATAGAGAAATAACCGATCTTTACTTGATGTGGCTTTTGTTGGCGCGGAACCAGTCAATAGTCCGGCGCAGGCCGTCTTCAAAACTCATTTGAGAGCGGAAGCCGAAATATTCCCAGGCGCGGGTGGTATCCAGTCCACGGCGCGGCTGTCCATTAGGCTTGCTGGTATCCCAGCGGATCTCGCCTTTGAAATCCGTGAGGCGGGCGATCAGGTTGACAAGGTCCTTAATGGCGATCTCATTACCTGAACCCAGATTGACAGGTTCGGGGCCGTTGTAGCTCTCAGAGGCCATCAGGATACCTTCGGCAGCGTCTTCCACATAGAGGAACTCACGGGTGGGCGAACCGTCACCCCATACCTCAACGAAATCCGCGTTGCTCTCCTGTGCTTCCACACATTTTCGGATCAGCGCGGGAATAACGTGTGAGCTATCAGGCCTAAAGTTATCACGCGGGCCATACAGATTGACTGGCAGCAGGTAGATGCAGTTGAACCCGTACTGCTGGCGGTATGCCTGCGATTGAACCAGCAGGAGTTTCTTGGCCAGCCCGTAGGGGGCATTGGTCTCTTCCGGGTAACCATTCCAAAGGTCCTCTTCTTTGAAGGGAACCGGGGTGAACTTCGGGTAGGCGCAGATAGTGCCCAGGCAGACAAATTTCTCGATACCACGTTTCCATGATTCATGGATCAACTGAAGTCCCATCATGGCGTTGCTGTACACGAAGTCAGCCGGATGCTCCCGGTTGGCGCCAATGCCGCCAACCTGTGCTGCCAGGTGAATGACGATATCCGGTTTGCTGGTATCCAGCATACGGCGGACGTCATCGCCATTGATCAGGTCATATTCTTCGATCGTGGGAATGAAGATCTCCTTCGCCCCGCGTTCTTTCAATTTCTCGGTAATGAACGAACCAAGAAAACCGGCGCCGCCGGTCACACACACCTTTTTGGATTTCCAAAAATCCTGGTTTGTGTTCGATGTCATTTTTTCTGACTGTCTCCTTCCAGGTGCGAAATGCTGTTTGATTCCAGTTCACCGGATGGGGTGGGTTTCTCGCCATCCGGCCATTCGATAAATATTTTCAAACCATTGATGGTAAGGCGAGGAAGTTGTCCATCTGTCACAATTTCCACCCCCTGTTCGGCGCATGTCAACCGGCAGACATCCGCCACATCACCATCTCCGGTCAAGCCTATCCTATCGTATCCAGCTTCACGAACCAGCTTCAGTGATGATTCCATCCGTTCTCGTACCAGGCGGTACAACCGGAAGGAATTCTGGATGTAATCTACGGTCAGGTTGGCCCGCAGGGCAATGCCGTCAGGTGTGATGATATACCGGAGTTTTCTCCGTTCAACATGCCTAACCTTGACATAACCTTTTGCAACGAGACGCTTCAGATGCCAGTTTACGGTTCCGACAGCAACACCCACCTGCGCTGCCAGACTAGCTTGAGTGGCATCCGGATTCTGTTCTATATGTTCTAAAAGTATCAGGTCTCTAGCGGGGTCGGGGATAAGTCCCATAGCGCCGTCCTAAATTCAATTGTTGAATTATAAAACGGTTGCCCAACCCGGTCAAGACCGGAAACTATGCCGCCCGATATTTTAAGATTACCGGCACACCCGGTTGTCGTCGCACACGGGTGGTGTAACGGGGCAGGTCCATATTGTTCCCGGTGAACGCAGAAGGATGCCGCCATCCTCCCCTTCAATGATCACAGCCAGGAGGTCATCATTCCATTCACCCCGGCATCCCAACACAGTGACATCCGCCCCGTTGGGCAGCGCGTCGGGCATTTTTTCGAGCGGCAGCACTCCGGTGACCATACCTTCAACACCGGCGGGTCCGATGACTTCCAACACCAGCCGCGGAAAGTTCTGAACCCGTCCGGCGGAGAAGCGGTCCGGTTCGCCCTGCCCCTGCTCGTAATACCGCGGATATAACGCCCTGCCTTTGAAAATGAATGAAGCCGGCTGAGCGATGAAGCTGTCCCATTGTTGTTCTGTCAGCCCAAGCGGTTTAAGCATCCAGTCCTGTTTCCACTGGCTGCGAAGCTCATATTTTTGCAATTGTGTATATTTTGGCGGGATGGCCCGATCAAGGATCACCGGCACCGAACCGGCAACCATAAAGGCGATTGTTATTACCACCGGTTTCCAAACCGCAACTTTTGCGAACGTCATTGATCCAATCGGCTGTAAGACTGTTTCCGCCTGTTTGTCCGTCAACCAACCGGATAACCAGATAACCAACTGGGACAATCCCACGGCATAGTACAACAGGAACACCCAGTCAGAGGGGATGAAGTAGCGCCCGCCAGAGGTGCGCGCCGCGGCCGTAGCCAGGCTGTACGCGGCCATGAACCCCGCCGGGACCAACCCGGCCCAGCGGCCGCGTGACCAGCCCGCCGCCGCGCCCAGCGCGATGACAGTCAACGCGAGGAACATCATAATGAACTGACCGGCAGTGAGTTCACCGTTGGCATCGGCACTCCAGAAGGAGTGTGGAGCCTTGATCGTCTTTTCCAGCGATTCGAGAGTCAGACCGGTCGGGAAGATGGCGGCCCCGTCCACCAGATTATGGAAGAAATGCGCTGAGGCATAGCGGCTGACGCCGGTTATCTTGTTCCATGTTTCGTTAACGGGTTCTTCGACTTCAGGGGTGATTTCAACCGGTGCCAGAGTGGGCTGTGCCTCCGGGGTGACAGCCGTCACGGGTGCCGGTGAGTTCAACGCGTAGAACGCGCGCTGATCCATCACCACGCCTGAAAGTGTGGATTGGAAGAACAGCAGTTTTCCATGCCGGTCATACGACTGCATCATGTACGGCAATAGCGTCAACATGAATACGGCAGTGAAAACGAACGCCGCGGATAATCCCTTTTTCCATTCCTTCCCATTGACCAGCAGGATAGCCAGTATGGTGACCGGCGCCAGCAGGAACGGATTGAGCCGCACCATCCCGGCCAGCCCGAGCGCGCCGGCAGAACCGATGAGATACAGGGTTCTATTACGCTCTTTGAACCAGCTTACCAACAGAAAGACAAAAAGCGCCAGCAGCAATGTGACCAGGGATTCGCTCATCAACACCCGGGAGTTGGTGGAAAGCACCCACAGTGTCCCCTGGATGTTGTTCATTTCACGGAAGATCAGCAGCCCTGCCGTCATAACGCCGGCCAGCCGGCTGTGCAGCTTCCGGCCGGTCAGATAGAGCAGCACCGGCAGCAGTGCGAAAACCGCAACCTGCGCTCCGGTGACCGGGTCCATGCGGCTGCCAACGAGCAGGTGGATAACGGCGAGGAACCCCACGTAAAACGGTTTATCCACATACTGTCCGTAATGGGTTCCCACCCCTTCCCCGATCACAGCCATCTGCGCGGCGCGATCGTAAGTTGCGGCATCTGAGAACGGATACATTTCATTGTTGGGCGGGTACGGACCGGGGGAGAAGTAGCTGTGCGGCATATCGATCCGCGTCCATGTCGTCACCGCCAGCCCCCAGATGAAAAGGCAGACCACAATATCCGGCAGAATCGCGCGGAAACCGGAAACCCGTTCATCCGTGAAGAATCCGTAGCGGGACAGCAATCCCGTCATCAACATAGAGATGATGACAACCGTCAGAATCTGACCGCCCAGCAGGGGTACGTTAACGTCATTCCAGTAGACAATATCCGGGATGAAGCCTACCCGGAATACTGCCACGATCACAACAAGTAATGCGATTACTGTCAGCGCAAATCCCCAGGCTTTTATCACCGGGCGATCTTCGGCGAGAATACTTTGCAATGGACGTGTTTTCCGCGCGCGGATCAACACCACAACGCAGAACTGAAGCCCCGCCAGCAGCAGCCAGACAAGGATGGGGAGCAGGCGGTCACGATAGCCGCCAAACCGTCCCCACTGGTACGCCGGCGACCAGACCAGCACCCATGCCAGCAGGGTGACGGCGATTCCAGCCGCAATTGTCCAGCGGTTGTCGATGATGGATTCCAGACGGGTCAACTTCTTTTGCCACACCAGGATAAAGAGATTCAAAACGGCAGCCACGGTCATCGCCGCAATCATCAAGAGCCGTTGCAACGAAAATCCGAAAGCCAGCGCATTTCCAGCTTCCGCCGGGATCAGCGCCAGCCAGATGGCAGCGGCAACTGCTTCGATGCCGGTCATCGCGAAAAACCAGGGAATAAGGTTAAGTTTTTTCATGGTTGAGGGAGCGGGCAGGTAAATGAGCCCGGATCTTTCCGCATAAATACTCTGGGTGACGGTTCCAGCACGATCATCACCGCGGCATCAAAATACGCTTCTGTTTTACAGCCGGCCAGAATGACCTTCGACGCGTTCGGCAAAGGTTCAATGGATTGGTCAACCGGCAGCACGGCGTCAAAGGGGTACACGTCATCGGAGATCATGGAGAAGGACAGGTGGTCAAATGGCAGCGCGCTGAACGCGGAACCCTGCCCGGCGGTGTCGCCTTGGCCGGTTTTCATCCAACGCGGGAACATGGCCCAACCTGTTTTGAATGAGCCGTCCGCTGAGGCAGCCAGGCTGTCCAGATCGGAGGCGGAATACCCGGCCGGCCAGTCCGCTTGAAGGCTGCGAATCTCTTCCAGAACAGCCACATTGTCCTCCGGTTTGAATTGCTTCGGTATCAATAAAGATAATGTCATGGGCAGACTGGCGACAACCAGAATAACCGCGAGTTGCAGCCAGAGTCTTTTTGGGTCTCCGGGCGTCTTTAATGATTTACTCTCGTATTCCGGTTCCATCCGAAACAACCAGGTGACCAGACCCGCCAGTCCCACGGCAAAATACGCCGGCAATACCCAGTCCACCGGGATGATGTACCGGCCGCCGGAAACCATGGAGACTGTGTTTGACAATAGATATGTCAGCAAGACCAGAAGCGGTACAAGGCTTATCACGCCGGACCGCTTCCAACTGATAGCGAAACCAAGGGCAACAGCCAGCAGACTCAGTGCCAGCGCGATCTGCCCGCAGGGCACAAATGAACCGTTCCATTCCTGATCCCAGTATGGCTGACGGATCGTCTCCTCCAGCCCATCATGGTAGATGGACGCCGGCAATGACAGACTGACCGCCACCAGGTTGTGCAGGCCGGTGCGCGTGAACGCATCCGCCAGGGTGAGCCAACTTCCAGCGTCTGTCTTTTCATCTTCAACTACCGGCGGATTACCCTCACGTTGTTCGGTTCCGGGAGTTGGAGTTTTGGTTGCCGGTATCAGTTCGATGGTCGGGTTAATGCGCCTCTTGAACACCACGCCCAGCACCTTGCTGTAATACGAATCCAGCGCGTTCCCTTCCAGCACCTGATTGCGGACAGCCCAGGGAACCTGCCCCAGCACACAGAACAGGATGAAGACCATCGCGGCCAGCCAGGTTTGACGGCGGCGAATGTTAAAGGCAAACAGCCAGACGAGCAAAATAAATGGCAGGATCACCAGCGTATTCAGCCGCACGAGGGCGGTCAAACCCAGCAGCGCGCCTGATACAGCCGCGTGCAGCCACGATCTGTTATGGCTCTTCCACCAGTTGACCACCGACAGGCAGAAAAGGATCAACAACAGCGCGGTCAACGGTTCAGACATGGCCATTTTGACATTCGTCGCCTGCACCCTGTCAGCAATTGACAGATTGTTTGCCTGCATGAAAATCATAATTACTCCGGCCGTAATCCCGGCCGTACGATTCGAAATTTTCGACACCAGCAAATAGATCAGCCCGGGAATAACAGCCATCACCGCGACCTGCGCCAGCATCACGCGGGCGTAATCGGAACCGGTCAGCCAGCTTAATATCGCCAGAAAGGTCAGATGCAGCGGTTTATCCAGAAATCCATACGGGAACCCGTTCCCGGCCAGAATAGCCTGGGCTTCCAGCGCGTAATCGCCGGCATCGGAATACGGATACCCGGTGTAATTCGGCGGGTAAGAGGCTGTCACAAAACGGCTGACGGGAGTCGGGGTGATCTGCCAGAGGATGAATGCTGTCAACCAGAGCAAAATAATTAAAACCAGATCTTTCAGCCATACCGGTTTTGCGGAAAAAAGCCTGCCATCCAGCAAGGTGACGGTGGCCATCACCGCCAGCGCGATTTCGATCTGCCAGTGCAAAACAGGGATGCCGGACTTTCCCCAGAACTGGGTTCCCGGGCCGATTCCCTTGCCGGTAAGGGCGATAAATAAGGCTACCAGCAGGATTAGCCCGGCTAGAAACACACCTACTGAAATTGCTTCACGGTTGGCTTTATCAGAAAGCGATCCAAACCGTCTTTTCAGGATCATCCAGAATATGCAGATCAACGATGTAAGAAGAAAAAACAGCTGTAATAATCCATTGACCCGGTCATAAACGGCATTCCAACGACCCATCCCTCCCGGCGGGAGGAATGCCAAAACCCAAAAAACAATCCAGATCAGGGGAATAATCGTACCCATGAAACGGTCAAAACGCAGGTTGTCCATCCACCCGGTTAGTCTCCGATGACTTGCGGTCCAATCGCGGTTGGATTTGACGAGTAACCAGGCGCACATCAAACCTGTGACCGCCGGTACAGCCAGCATAATCGATCGGCTGGTTGTGAACCCTCCGGAGAAGGATAGGATGTCAAACACTGCCGCCACGCTTCCGGCAATTCCCAGAATCAACAAAACTGACGCCAGCCAACGTCCGTCCGGCATTTCGGGATGTTTGTTCAATTTTGAGCGCATGGGGCGGATACCCCCTACTTCTGTGATTTCTCGAAAAAGATGATGCCCGCGATACCAAAAAGTATGGCCAACGCCAGCAGACTATTCGCCCAGATTGGCGGCAGAATGACGGCCATGAATGCCAGGCAATTCAACACCAGCGCGGCCATGTGCATGGTCAGTACCGCCCGACTGGGGTCCAGCCCCAGGGCGACCAGACGGTGATAGGTATGGTCGCGGTTGCCCTTGTAGAATGGCAGCCGCTTGCGCATGCGGGAGATGGTCACCATGGTGGTATCAAAGATCGGCACCCCCACCAGGAAGATTGGCACCAGGTAGGAGGATGACTGGAAGCTTCCCACGGGATTGTAGTTAATGGCCATGACCGCCAGGATGAAACCCAGCGTCTGCGCTCCGGAATCACCCAGGAACATTTTGGCCGGATTGGAATTGAAGTAGAAAATCGCCAGGCAGATGCCTACCAGCATGGCGCTCAAGATGGCCAGCGGTTCCTGACCGGATTGCAGCGTAGCCAGCATAAAAAAGGCGAACGCCCAGCCGCTCAGACCGACAGCCAGCCCGTCCATACTGTCCACCAGATTGAAGGCGTTGGTGACGCCCACGATCCAGAAAACCGTGAGGAACCGGTCCAGCAGAACATAGATGAATTCTGATCCGCCGATGAAAAAAGTGTGGGATTCAAGAATTTGGATGGATAAGCCGGACCAGACAAGCCCGACCGTCACAACAAGTTGACCGAGGAATTTGGGCAGCGCGGGAAGGCGTTTGTAGTCATCCCAGATGCCAAACGCGAAAATGACCAGCGCGGCCAGCAGCATAGTCAGGATCTGCCGGTCTTTCCATAAACCGGTCGCCAGAACGAGGATGGTCAGTGAGGCCATCAACGCCATCCCGCCGGCATAGGGCATGGCTACTTTATGTGTTTTGTAGGCAGCCGCCCCGGGAAAATCCATCAATTTTATGCGGCGGGCAACCTGTATCCCCAGATAGCCGGTAACCAGGGTCAGCAGTAAACTGACCAGAATGGCCTGAAAGAGTCCTGAAAAGTCCACCGCGATAGCGTTCATTACCTTTGATTATCCCCCTGAAGTTTACTATAAACTTCCAGAGTTTCGCGAACGATCCTGACGGTGGAAAACTCGGTTTCCGCCAGTTGACGGGCGTTCGCTCCCATGCGGCGGCGTTCT
>CAYQTY010000031.1:14308-17100 GCA_964420535.1 uncultured Leptolinea sp.
TTGACGCAGACAGGCTGCCAGGTCATCCGCGTCCTTGAATTTTGCCAGTAGACCGGTCTCTCCGTGAATGACCACCTCACGACAGCCGGGGGCGTCAAACGCTACTAACGGCCGGGCGCAGCCGGCGGCTTCGATCAATGTTTTTGGCAGCCCTTCGCGGTATGACGGCAGGCAGACGATACTGGATTGCGAAAATACCTCCGGCATATCACCCCGCCAGCCCCACCACTCGATGACGCCTTCCTTCTCCCAATCACGAACAGAACTTTCTGGCACAGAAGCCGGATTGTCGGCGTAGATATCACCCACCAGAACAAAGCGCGCGTCCGAACCTCCCGCTTTTAACAGGCGGGCCGCCTGAACAAACTCCGCCACTCCTTTATCCCACAGTAGACGGGCGGGAAGCACTACAACCTGAGGCCCGGCCGGTTCCGGTGACGGGACAAAGCGTTCAATATCCACGCCTGAACCGCGCACAACACACACCTGATCCGGCGTGACCAGTCTTAGTAACTCGAATTGCCGCAGGTCATCGCCATTCTGGAAAATAAGCTTCGTGGATTTCAATGCCAGACGGTAGAGAAAGAAAATGAACGGGCGCAACAATCGGGCAGACAGGTTGTTGGCGATAAACACATACCCCAAACCCGTAATCGAATTGATCACCCGGCGGATGCCTGTCCAACGGGCTGCCAGTGAGCCATAGAGCACGCATTTGATGGTGAAATGGTGGACGAAGTCCGGTTTCTCCTCACGGTAGAGGCGTGTCAACCGGTTTATGGTGGCCAGTTCCTGCAGCGGATTCTGCCCTTTCCGTGAGAAAGGGAAATCGATCCAGCGGAAGCCGGCTTCTGTCAGCTTATTTGAGAACTCGTCCTTCGGGGAAACAAGCAACACATCATGCCCCTGTTTACGCAGGGCTTCCGCCAGCGGCAGCCGGAAATTGTAGAGATACCAGGATGTGTTCGCGAAAAGGAGAGTTTTCACAGATTTATTCAGGAAGCCTGTTTACGCAGCCATTCCTGGAAGACCAGGATATCCCAGAGGTAATACTGGTTGTCGTGTGTGCCAGCCAGATGGTCACGCCACATCTTCTGGATCGGGGCGGGATCAAAAAAACCTTCGCCGAGCATGCGGCCTTCGTCCAGAAGGTCAGCCGCCCATTCTTTCAGCGGACCACGCAGCCAGGAGTCGATCGGAATACCGAAACCCATCTTGGGGCGTTCGATTAATTCGCGCGGCACATGGCGGTACAGCACCTGGCGCAATATCCATTTACCCTGACCGTTCCTGATCTTCATACTCATCGGCAGGCGCCAGGCGAATTCGATCACCCGGTGGTCATCCAGATAGGGAACGCGGGACTCCAGGCTGACTGCCATACTGGCCCGGTCAACCTTGGCCAGAATATCATCCGGCAGGTAGGTAACCAGATCCATGTACATCATCCAGCGGGTGAAATCCGGGATATTCGGCCAGTTCGCCCGGTCAGTCAACGGGGTAAGAGGTTCTTTGCTCCCCTTTACCAGGCTTTCCGGATCCTTCCAATGGGATGCGAGCCGGAAATACAGGCTTTGCGCCGAATCGACCGACATCACATCGGCGATCTTTTTCATCTTCTCGCCGGCCTGCGGAACCCGCAGTGAAGCGGGTAGAATTGGTTTCAATGTTTTGAAAACATTATCCCAGGTGGCGGGAGACAGCGCCCGCATGGCGCCGCCCAATGCCTTGCGCGGGCCGCGCCCCATCCACCCGATCTTGTTCCAGATGGAATTTCCCCAAAAATAGCGGTTGTACCCGGCGAATAACTCATCCCCGCCATCGCCTGACAGGCTGACAGTGACGTGCTGCCGGGTCAGTTTGGATACCAGATACGTAGGGATCTGGGACGAGTCAGAATAAGGTTCGTCATACATCGCGGGGATCATCGGGATCACGGAACGCGCCTCTTCTGGCGTGACGGTCATTTCGGTGTGTTGGGTTTTCAGGTGCTGCGCCACCTTGCGGGCGTATTCCGCTTCGTTGTAATCACCTTCCTGAAAACCGATAGTATAGGTCTTCACGGGAACTCGGCTTTCAGCCTGCATCAACGCCACTATGGCGGACGAATCCACCCCGCCGGAGAGGAACGCGCCCAAAGGCACGTCAGCCATCATGCGCAGCCGCACGGATTCACGCAGCAGGGCTTCCAGTTGATCCGTGGCTTCCGCTTCCGATCCGGTAAATGGATTGGATAGACCGTCTTCCACCGCCTGTTTCGCGGACCAGTAGACCCGCGGTTCGGGTTCGAAACCGGTCCGGTCAAACGGGAAGCTCAGGATGGTGCCGGGCATCTGTTTTTTCACTCCCTGGTAAATAGTCCAGGGCGCCGGTATGTAGTTGTAGCGGGTGAACATAGCCACGGCGTTGCGGTCTATCTCACCGGTAAAACCAGGGAAGGCTTTCAGGCACTTCAATTCGGAGCCGAACAGCAGGGTCTTGCCGGACCAGCCGTAGTGCATTGGTTTGACACCCACCCGGTCGCGCACCAGATGGAGCACCCGGTCGCGCCGGTCCCACAGGGCAAAGGCGAATTGCCCGTTGAAGCGTTTGACGGATACCTCGAGCCCCCAGGTATCAATTGATTCCACCATCACCTCGGAATCGGAGGTGCCCCGGAATTTCGTGCCAGCCGCGATGAGTTCATCACGCATTTCGCTGTAATTGTAAATTTCACCATTGAACACCATGATAAAACGGCCGCTGGCCGAGATCATGGGCGCGGTGCCCTGGGCCAGCGAGGTCTTCAACTG
>CAYQTY010000031.1:17110-17453 GCA_964420535.1 uncultured Leptolinea sp.
CACCCTCGGCAAGGTCGTTCCACCAGTCCTTATCGACGATGGCCAGCCGGCGGAAGCCCAATGCCAGGCCGGTCTCTGCGTCCACCCATTCACCGCTATCGTCCGGTCCGCGGTGCACAATGGCATCAGACATACGGGTGACCAATGATTCGAGTTCCGCGCGGGATTTATCCCGCGATGTATCCAAAAACCCAGTGATTCCACACATAATGATCCTCAGTGATATGGCTAAAGCTGTCCGTGTGTTTTCCGGCTAATTTTCGAAGTATACCAGCGATCAATTGCGCTTCGGAACCGCCACGATACCAACCGTGAATGAGAGTGCGGCCGGCATCCAGGTATC
>CAYQTY010000032.1:0-5543 GCA_964420535.1 uncultured Leptolinea sp.
AAAGAAGAGAAAAAGAAAATGACAGGCGGCTGGGGCAGTCTTCAGGCTGTGATCTGGCTACTCGGGTTAGCTGTCATCGCGTGGCAGGGCTGGTGGTGGCCGGGGATACTGGTTTTGGTAGCCATTTCTGTGGTTTATGAAGCCGTGATTGAGCAGATCGCTCCGGACTCGTTTATTAAAGAACCCCGGGATGACGAGTTTCCAGCCGCGCAGCAGCCCGTTGAACGCCTGATGACAAAATCTGAACCGGCACCGGCGTATCACCGCACGGATCTACTTCCCACCAACTGCCCGCGCTGCGGCGCCCCCACTCGCGGACACGATACTCACTGGACAGGTCCGCAATCTGCCAATTGTTCGTATTGCGGTTCCAGCCTGCCCATGAAAAAGATCTGACACCCTCTGTAGAACAGGGGATATACAATGCGGCTGGTACCCTTCACTAACATTCACTTCGCGTTATTGGCTTCCTGGTTCACCAGTGAAGAAGAGGTTGTCTGCTGGGGCGGACCGCTCTTCCACTATCCGCTGGATGAAAAACAATTGCAGCCCCTTGTGGACGCGTGCCATACGCAACCTCCGCAACGAAAGTGCTGGATGGCCGATGACGGCGGTCAACTGGTTGGCCACATTGAACTCGGGTTTGACTGGCGAAACGGCAATGCCATGTTGCAGCGTGTGGGTGTCAACCCGGCGTTTCGCGGTAATGGATTAGCCGAACCCATGGTCCGGTTGGCAGTTGATGAAGCGTTCTCTGATTCGCTGATCTTTCGGTTGGAATTAAATGTGTTCTCATTCAACAAGGTTGCTCAAAAAGTTTACACGAAAGTAGGCTTTGTCACTGAAGGTGTACGCCGCTCCTCCACCAGAGTTGGCCATGAACGCTGGGACGGAACGATTATGGCGTTGCTTAGAGATGAATATGAAGAAAAGATTACCAGCATGTAATTATTCAATTCTATGTTATTCGAAAGATTTACAATTTATAGATTGATTGGATTTTTACCTTCAGGAGAATTGATATGGCAAACCTGACTACATCTAACCCCGGCTTGACCCGAAAAGTCATTTTGATGTTCTTTGTCTCACTGTTGGTGTTAATGGCTACCTTCTTTCTACCAGCCGGCACATTCGCCTTCTGGCAGGGGTGGTTATATCTGGTTGTTCTCTTCATCCCTCTGGTTTTTGTGGTTTCTTATCTTCTTAAAAATGCGCCTGATCTTCTCGAAAGACGGATGCACTACAGGGAACGGGAAAAAGAGCAGGTATTGATCATCCGGCTTTCATACATCCCTTTTATTTTTGCCTATATCCTTCCCGGATTCGATTTCCGGTTTGGTTGGTCACACATGCCAATCTGGTTGGTGATCTTGTCTGACGTTCTGGTTCTGGCTTCTTATTTATGGGTGGTCAATGTGTTCCGAACCAACCGGTATGCCTCCCGGGTGGTTGAAGTAGATAAAGGGCAATCTGTTATCAGCACCGGCCCCTACTCGCTCGTCCGGCATCCTATGTACACCGGAGTGGCTGTGATGTACCTTTTCTCCCCTCTGGCGCTGGGTTCCTACTGGGCTGTAATACCGGCCCTCTTTATTCTGCCCATCCTTATTTACCGCCTTCTGGATGAAGAAAAAGTGCTGGCCCGTGATCTACCCGGGTACACCGATTATATGAAAAAGGTTAAGTACCACCTCTTTCCGGGTATCTGGTAAAGGAAAAAGTGAAGGTATTAATCCTTACCGCCAGCTTCCGGGCAAAAGGAAACACATCCCGGATACTTGATCTGCTTACAGACCACCTAACCGGTCTGTGCGCCCAACACGGATTGGATATTCATATTCAGCAGAACAATCTGGCCGATACCGGCCTTACATATTGCCACGGCTGCCGTCTATGCTTTGACCGGGGCGAAACCCACTGCCCGTACTGGGGTGAAATCGCCCCTGTCAAAGCAGCCATGCAGGAAGCGGATGTCTGGATATTGACCAGCCCTGTCTATGTAGATGACGTTTCCGGATTGATGAAATCCTTCCTGGACCGCATGGCGCACGTCAACCACCGGCCGGAATATGCCGGCAAGTACGCCTATCTCCTGACCACCTCCGGCTCCGGTTCCAGCGGACATGCCGCCCGCACCCTGGCGAACACACTGCGCACCTGGGGCGTCCACATAATCGGGCAAAAGGATTTCATTGCCGGGGCGCTATCCACCCCGGATGAATTGAATAAACGATTTGAAAAACATCTGGACCTGATAGCCGTAAAAATAGCAGACGCTTTCCGGAATGAAAAAGCACTGACGCCGTCAATCGTTTCCCTGATCTTCTTTAAAGTACAACAGGCTCTCTGGCAAAAGAAAAAAGAAGACAGCATCGACTACCACTACTGGGAGTCCAAAGGGTGGCTGCAGCCCGGCATTACCTGGTACATTCCCCACAGGACAAATCCATTATCTGTAACCTTCGGGCGCTTTGCCGGGTCAATCATCGCCCGGTTCTTCGAATAGCCGGAGATCAGTTTGAGTAGGCTTTTAACCAATCATTATAGTAGCCGGTATTCAGCTTCCATATCTCTGACAGCCGGTCTGGGGCATACAAATCCCCCTTGATGGCAACGCAAAGTTTGTCATAATAGGCGGCCAGATTTTTATCCGCGATCACATTCTTGCCGGTCTGCAGGGTTTCCAGGTAGCCATTCGGTATCTTACGGCGGAAGTGCCCGATCTGCCAGGTTTTCTCACCGGCAATGGGCAGGCGGGCTAACAGGGCGTCAGGCAACGCCAGTTTATCGACCACATGGTAATATGGGCCGGTCTGATACCCCGGCAGGCCGATGGCATCCAGAACTTCAACCTTGAAATTGTCGTTATAGCGCTGCCAACCCTGTTCGCTCCAGGGAAAGTCAGGGAACGGTTTGGCCAGGGTGTAATTCAGCAGCCCGCGGTTCTCATAATAAGAGCCGCGTTCGTCCACCACACCGGAGGCAGGCAACATCGCCGCCCGGTACTCCGCGCCGCTGGCCAACGGGTTGACGCCAAACGCCAGTCCCACCGCGCATAGCGCGGCAGCCAGCCCGGTCAACTCGCGGGGTTTTAACTCCAGGTGGGTGAGGATGATCACTGCAACAAAGAACGGCGCGGCGAAGAACCGCCCGCTCATGAAGTCACCGCCAATACGGATGATATACAGCAGGTAAAGAAGTACACCGGCCAGAATGGGTAAGAATTCCCACTGACGCAATGAGATAACCAACACAAACGCCAGCGCGATGACCAACAGAGTCAGCGGGTCAAAGTTGAACGAGCCGAGGTAATAGACCAATCCCTGCCAGTACAGCACACCCTGCGCGATACCGGTATGGATCTTGGCGTAATACGTATTCGGGAACGGGAAGCCGTAATAAAAGAGGGAGAACAGTTCCCAGAGGATCACCGGTAAAACGCCCAGAGCGGCATAACCCACGGCCTTCCATGAACGAGACTTCCAAAGTAACCACGCCAGCAGCGGCGCGTAGAGCAGCACAATATCCAGCCGGTTGAGAACACCGAGGCTGGCGATCAATGTCAACTGGCCGATCTCTTTGGGTGAAACCTGCCGCCCATCTTCTGACCTTTTGAAATAAACGGCAAAGAACCAGGCCAGAATCAGGTAGGTCAGGCACTCCTCCAACCCTGAGGTGGCGTAATCGGTAAACGCCCGGGAGAAGGTCAACAAAGCCAGGCCGGCCACCGCGGCCCACCACTCCCGCGCGATACGGCGGGAGAAGATCAATACAGCGCCAGCCGAACAGGCGATGGAGGCGATGATCACCGTCCATGGGAGGCGGGCTGCCAGGAAAAAGCGTCCGAAAACAACATTAACCACGCCGTACAGGCCGGAAATCACAAAGAACCACAGGGGGTGTGTGTACGCCTGAACGCGCTCACCCAGGTTGTACACCGGGCCGTAGCCGTGCAGGAAATTTTCCACCACCCGAAAAGTGATGTAAGAATCATCTGAAAGCCACGCGGTACGTATGACCACAAAGAGAAATACCAGCACAGCCAGGCTGACGAAAATCCACTCACGTTGAACTGGCTGGCGGTGCAAATTTTTCTTTGTGTCAGTTTTCATAGGGCTTCCTTCCGCACTGAATTGTACACTGTGAGCCGCCAATCCCGGTAGTGAATGCCGGATTTATCCATCCAATCGCTATAATGAAGATGGTGGCTGCGTATGGAAGATGAAGAACTTCGTTTTACAGTGGAACGTGAACGGATGGTTCGCGAGCAGATCGAAAACCGCGGTATAAAGAATTTCCGGCTTCTTGAAGCTCTCCGCGCCCTGCCCCGGCACAAATTCGTGCAGCCGGGTGACGAGATGTACGCTTATTATGACGAACCGGTTCCCATCGGGTATCACCAGACCATTTCACAACCGTATATTGTCGCGCTGATGACGTCACTTGCCGCGCTGGAAGGGGTGGAGACTGTACTTGAAGTTGGCACCGGGTCCGGGTATCAGGCAGCGCTGTTGGGCTTGCTGTCCAAAAAGGTCATCAGCCTGGAACGCATACCGGAACTGGCGGACCGTGCCCGTAAAACACTCAGTGAAATGGAGATTTCCAATGTGGATATCATCACCACAGACGGCACGTTCGGGTATAATCCCGCGGCGCCCTATCAGGCCATACTGGTGACAGCCGCCGCGCCATCCGTCCCGCAACCGCTGCTGGATCAACTCGCGGAGGGTGGACGGTTGATCATTCCGTCAGGCTCAAAATCAATCCAACAATTGCAGGTTTGGACACGAACCGCCAGCCGGTTTGTCAGCGAGGATATCCTGGCGGTTGCGTTTGTGCCGCTGCTGGGTGAGTATGGCTGGAAAGATTCCGGGTAACCTGAAGGAGACTGTACGGCTTTTGGAAAACAAAAAGCTTCGCTGGATTTCAGCGAAGCTTCACTGATCTTGTTCAGATCGATATACGGTTACTTACACCTTGCTGATGGATACAAACACGGTGGGTTTCCGATGGGTTTCTTTGTAAAGCACATCTTTCACCGCGCGTTCTACATCCTGGGTGACGCTTCCATTGGAATACGGCACCACCTCAGCTATTCGTTTGCGCGCCTGTTCCAGCATGGCTTCGGAATCTTTCAAACCGATAAATCCTTTGGTAAAGATATCCGGTTCCTTGAAAAGCCGGCCGGACATGCGGTCTATGATCACGTTGACCATTACCACGCCATCCTGAGCCAGTGATTCGCGTTCGCGCATCACATCAGCTTCGATATCGCCTACGCTCGATCCGTCAACGAAAATGTAACTGTTGGGTATCTTATCTGTTAGCTGCATTGAATCAGCCGTCAATTCAACAATCTGACCATTCTCAATGACAGCGATATTCTCTTCAGGAATACCGACCTCTTTCGCCAACCGTGAATGCTGCCTGAGTTGGCGTAATTCACCGTGCACCGGAATGAAGAACTTGGGCCGGGTGAGATGCAACAGCAATTTCATTTCTTCCTGGCTGAGAGCGAAATACCACGATCTTTATCCGGATGT
>CAYQTY010000032.1:5553-7922 GCA_964420535.1 uncultured Leptolinea sp.
TTCATTTCTTCCTGGCTGGCATGCCCGGAAACGTGAACCGGGGCGATGGCTTCATAGATTACATTTGCCTGGCGTTCGAACAAACGGTTGATGGTGCGGTACACGTTCTCTTCATTACCCGGAATCGGGTGCGATGACAGCACCACGGTATCCCCCGGCTTAATATCAAACAAACGATTGGTTCCGGTGGAAAGCCGCCCCAGAATGGAGGTAGGTTCACCCTGCGAACCCGTGCACATGATGACCACTTCGTGGTCTTTCATGGTCAACGCCTGATCGATCGGCACCACCAGAGTATCGTCAATATCCAGGAAACCCAGCTTACGGGCTATCTTCATGTTATCCAGCATGCTCGGGCCGGCGAAAGCCATTTTTCGGCCGTGTTGCCGTGCGGCATTGGCCACCTGCTGCATGCGCGAGACCAGCGAAGCAAAGCTGGCAATAATGATACGGCCTTTGGCTTCGCGAAACACCTTGTTGAAGGCGTCATCGATCACCCGCTCTGAAGGCGTCCAACCCGGGCGCTCCGCGTTGGTTGAATCGGAAAGCAGCGCCAGAACACCCCGGCGCTGGAATTCTGCCAGTTTGGCATAATCTGACGGCCAGTTGTCAACGGGAGTGTGGTCAAACTTGTAGTCACCGGAATGCACAACCAATCCGGCCGGGCACTCAATGCCAAAGCCCACGCCATCAGGGATGGAATGGCAAACGTGGAAGAATTCCACAGTGAAATGGCCGACTTTGACTTTCTCACCGGCATTCACGGTGTGAACGACAGTTTTGGATGAAAGGCCGTTTCGGGCCAGTTTATTTTCAAGCAGGCCGCGGGTCAACGGTGTGGCATAGATCGGCGCGTTCAACACTTCCATCACATGATGGATGGCGCCGATATGGTCTTCATGGCCATGGGTGATAAAGATACCTTTAACCCGGTCGACTTTATCATAGAGGTACTTAAAATCGGGGATGATGTAATCCACCCCGAGCATGTCATTTTCAGGAAACATCAGCCCGGTATCCACCAGGATGATGTCATCTTCATATTCGTAGGCCATCATGTTCTTGCCTACTTCACCCATCCCGCCCAACGGGATAATGCGCAATGATTTGTTAACCATTTTGTTCGTTTGATGTCTTTCTTTTCTCATACTGTACCATAACCTTCGATCGCGCGTTTGATATGTCAATCGAAGCTTTTTAAAGAATAAACCCGGCAAAATTTCGCCGGGGATGCTTGCCTACAAAAAGCCCGATAAAGGAAATCCCTCTACAACTTGCTTTCCATCGGCCGGATTTGTCCGGCAAACATGAATATATCACATAAGGAAGGTGGCGTCAAAGTCCCGATATAGTGATTGTAAAGCCTTTCTAGTTTGATCCGGGAAAACTTTTTCACGGGTTAACTTGTCTTATCTGACATATAGCCTGAAAGAAGTATTTCTAATCCGGTCAAGATTTTTTTGAAACCAAATTCAACCAGGCTACGTATGTTGAATATAACTTTCATCAGGATTTAGACATGAGTATCTTCCCTATTTTTGAAACATCACAAAAAAATACCTCGAGGGCTGAAGGCTCTCCGATGATCGAATTGCGGGGTGTGATCAAGAATTATCAAACCACCTCGGGTGAATATCCGGTACTCAAGGGAATCGATCTGGAATTCGGTGCCGGCGAATTTGCCAGCATCATCGGAAAATCCGGCAGCGGCAAAACGACCCTGCTAAACATGATCACCGGTATTGACCGGCCTACCACCGGTGAAGTTTGGGTCAACGGCTCACCTCTGCATAAAATGAGCGAAGGTCAAATGGCCCGCTGGCGCGGTAATAACATGGGTATCGTGTTCCAGTTCTTCCAGTTGCTGCCCACCCTTTCGATCATGGAAAACCTGCTGCTGGCCATGGATTTCAGCGGGAAGATCCCCGCCGGTGAACGCAAACAACGCGCGGAATACCTGTTAGACCTGGTTGAATTGCGTGACCATGCTGACAAGCTGCCTCTGGCCCTCTCCGGCGGTCAACAGCAGCGCGTGGCCATCGCCCGCGCGCTGGCCAACGATCCCCCCGTGCTCATCGCGGACGAACCTACCGGCAACCTGGATTCAAAGACAGCGGAATCAGTGTTTGAATTGTTTACCAAACTGGCCGCCCAGGGGAAAACGATCATCATTGTCACCCATGATGACAGCCTGGCACACCGGACAAAAAGCACCACCATGATCTCAGACGGCATGGTTGTCGACGCGTCCACTCCACTGGCGGTGTAAATGATGTTGTATACCCGCTGGCGTAAAGTATGGTCTGATTTCTGGAGCAATAAAACCCGCACATTGTTGATGGTCTCCACCATCCTTGTGGGGGTTTTTT
>CAYQTY010000032.1:7932-12142 GCA_964420535.1 uncultured Leptolinea sp.
TACAACGATACCATGCATAACCATCGTAAGGTTTTTTCAGTTGGCCTGGTGAATAATATGGGCCGTTTGATGAACCAGGATATGGACAATGACTTCAATTCATCCAACCCGTCGGAAGCGCAGCTTTCCGCGTACCCGTTGGATGAAGACTGGGTGCGCAGCATCCGTGACGTGCCCGGCGTGGGTGAAGCCGAAGGTGTATATGAACTGATCGCCAAATGGGTGACACCATCAGGCACGACAACCAATATTGATTTTTATGCCATTGATTCCTTTGAAAAGAAACGGCTGGACGCGCCCAAACCGTCGCAGAACGGCGGGGAGATGCCTCCGCTGAAACATCACAGCGTGGTGTTTGACCGTTCCGCGGAGAGCCTGGGGATGAAACCGGGTGACACGATAAAAGTGGAACTCCCCAACGGTGAGAAAAGGGAGCTCACATTTTCCGGTTATGTGCATAACGCCACCGCGTTCCCCTACGCGATGTCCGGTGTGGTGACGGGGTATGTCAACCGTGAAACCGGAAAATGGTTGGGCGCGGAAGACGGATATAACCGTATTCTGGTCAGTGTGGCGGAAAATCCGACCGACCGCGACCATGTGGGTAATGTGATCAAAAAGATTACCGACCGGTTTGACCGCGCCGGTCTTACCGGTTACGGCGTTTCCATGTATGACCCGGGGCATCACTTCGCCTGGCAGATCACGCAGGGTGTCATCTTCATTTTGAGCTTTTTTGGCTGGTTGACGGTCATTCTGAGCGGCTTCCTGATCGTCAACACCATTGTCGCATTGATGATGCAGCAAACCAAACAGATCGGTGTGATGAAAGCCATCGGGGCTGGAATGGAGCAGATCCTCCCGATGTACATCGTGCTGTTGATGGGATTCGGTCTGCTGGCGTTTGTGGTATCTGTTCCGTTATCCGCCTGGGGCGCAGCCGTCATGAATGGTTTTATGGGGAATATGCTGAATTATGAAGTATCTCCCACAACCCTGTTCCCGGATATCGTCTTCCAACAGGGACTGATCTCATTTCTGGTTCCACTTATGGCGGCCGGGATTCCGGTGCTCAACAGCCTGCGCAAACCAGTCCGTGAAGCCCTGAGTGATTTCGGCATGAGCGCCGGTTCAAAACCAAAAACTGGAATGGAATCCAAAGCGGAATTCATCCCCCGCCCGATATTGCTCTCACTGCGAAACGCCTTCCGTAAAAAAGCCCGCACCTCCCTCACCTTCTTCACCCTGGTACTGGCAGGCGCCATCTTTATTGCCGTGTTCAATCTTTGGTCCAGCTTTGACAAAGTCATGGTCGACATCCAGGGGTATTACCTTTCGGATATCAATGTTGTTCTGGAACGCTCGTATCCGTTCAAAATGGTTTCCAACGTGGTAAAAACGGTTCCGGGTATTCAGGGAGTGGAAGGCTGGCTGACAGCCGAAGGCAAGCTGCAAAAGCCCGATGGAAAGAAGGAAGATTCTGTCGTTTTTGTCGCCCCGCCCTCTGATTCGACATTGATCAAACCCATGATGGTTTCTGGCCGCTGGCTGACACCTGACGACCGCAACGCCATCGTCATCGGCAACCACTTGCTGAAGATACGCCCTGACCTGAAAGTGAATGACTGGGTGAAGATCAAGATCAACGACAAATGGACCAACTGGCAGATCATCGGGATCTACCGCATGCCGGGAAACGTCGACCCGCCGTTGGTCTACACGAATTATGAATACCTGGGGTATGAAACAGGCATGCCCAACCGGGTGTACGAACTGCGCGCCATCACCTATGAACACGATGGAGTGTCACAATCCTCAATTTCGGAAGCGCTCCAGAAAGAACTAAAGCGGCGCAAGATTGGCGTATCGTATGTTCAAACCGCGTCCGAATGGTTTTCACAGCAGAAGAGCACCACTGACGTGCTGGCGTACTGTATGCTGATCATGGCTGTGCTGATCGCTGTAGTGGGCGGGCTTGGCCTCTCCAATACGATGAACCTGAATGTTCTCGAACGCACTCGCGAGATCGGGGTGATGCGCGCCATCGGAGCATCCAACTGGAACATCCGGTTGATCGTCGTTATGGAAGGTATTGTCATCGGGCTGCTGAGTTGGATTCTCGGGGTGGCGTTTTCGATACCATTTACTTACCTTCTTGATTACGGAGTGGGTATTTCGATCTTCCAGAGTCCATTGGATGCTGTATTCTCCTGGACGGGATCACTGGTATGGCTGTTCGGTATTCTGATCCTCGCGTCAATTTCAAGTCTCGCCCCGGCGTCACATGCGTCCAACATCCCCATACGGGAAACACTGGCCTACGAATAGTCCGCTTATATATTAATATTTCCATAGGTTGGGTTTTGACCCAACCTTTTTTTAATTGATTAGCATATTGACATGTCACTATTGACATAGTATACTCGTAACATGTTGAAATTCATCCTACTGGGTTTTCTGGATTATGGTCCGATGACCGGCTACGAGCTGAAACAGACCATCGATAATTCGACCGGCCATTTCTGGCACGCCCACCACAGCCAGATCTACACCACCCTGCGCCAGATGGAGAAAGACGGTCTGGTCACTTCTGTATTTGCCAGCGCCGATGACGCCCTGCGCCGCCGTGTATATACTCTCACAGAATCCGGCCGGAAAGAACTAATCGAATGGCTGGATACTCCCATGGAAGAGATGCAGCCGCTGAAAGAAGAGTTCCTGGTACGGCTATTCTTTTCCGGGAAACGTGACCCGGAAAAAGTCCTGGAAGAGCTGGCCATTCAGCAGAAACTTCATCAGTCCATGGATAAGGTCTATATTAAGATGCAGGATGCCATCTGTCACTACGGACATCCGCAGATGAAAAACCTGTCTGATCAGCAGAAATTCTGGAATCTGACCCTCGAAATGGGATTAATGTATGAAAAAATGTACCAGGAATGGTTGGAAAAGGCCATCCAGGTAGTAAAAAGCATGTAGTTCTCTTTTTTTCACCTATTATGTCAATCTTGACATGTAATTATTAACAAGGAGCATGAAATGAAAGTAATCGTATTAAACGGCAGCCCCAAAGGTGACATCAGCGTCACCTTACAATACGCCCGCTATCTGGAAAAGGTGAATCCGCGGCATGAGTTTATGTACGAAAACATCGCCCTGCAGGTGAAGCACCTGGAAAATGATCCGGCTGCCTTCAACGCCGTGATTGAGCAGGTTCGCCAGTCAGATATCGTCCTGTGGGCTTTCCCATTGTATGTGTTGAGCGTGCACGGCAACTACAAACGCTTCATCGAACTGATCTCGGAACGCGGCGTACAGGATGCCTTCGCCGGAAAGTACACCGCTTCGCTTTCAACCTCCATCCATTTCTATGACCACACCGCCCACAATTACATGCATGCCGTGTGTGACGATCTGAATATGAAGTATGTGGACTATTTCTCAGCGGATATGAACGACCTGCACAAAGAAGAGTACCGCCGCCAGTTGACGCTATTCGGCCAGCGCCTTTTCTCCGCCGTGGAGAACCACACCCCGATCCAGAAACAGTACCCGCCTCTGGTCAAGCGAGATTTCACATACAAACCAGAAGGCTCCACTCAGCCCTTGAAGGTGGATGGCCGCAAGGTTGTCATTCTGCATGACGCGAAAGACTCAAACAGTAACCTGAGCCGCATGGTAACCCGGGCTAACGAGCGGTTTGGCGGCAGCGCGGTGGTTGTCAATATCAACGAACTCAACATCAAAGGTGACTGCCTGGGCTGCCTGGTGTGCGGTTCCGCCAACCATTGCTTCTATGAAGGCAAAGATGATTACATTGAATTCTACCGGAACACGGTGATGACCGCCGATATTCTGGTATACGCCGGCAATATCGTTGACCGCCAGCTTTCCGCCCGCTGGAAGACGTTCTTTGACCGCATCTTCTTCAACTCACACCAACCGGTATTACAGAAAAAGCAGGCGTTCCTGCTGGTCTCCGGCCCTATCGGACAAATCCCCAACCTGCAGGAGATCATGTCCGCGTTCTTTGAATTCCAGGGCGCGAATTTCCTGGGCTTTGTCAGTGACGAATCCGGCACATCCAGCGATATCGACGCGTTGATTGACCAGAAGGCGGCTGACGCGCTGGAAGCTTCGGTCACAGGATATTTAAAGCCGGAAACTTTCCTCGGTATGGCCGGCATGAAGATCTTCCGCGATGACATCT
>CAYQTY010000032.1:12152-17247 GCA_964420535.1 uncultured Leptolinea sp.
GCTGATCACAAAGCTTATAAACGCCTCGGGTTATACAAGACCTTCCCCCAGAATGATTTCGGGACCATGATGTTGAACACGTTCGGCGCGCCGCTGGTCAACATACCGGCCATTCGCGCGAAATTTGACGAGCGCATGAAGGAAGAGATGGTCAAACCACTGCAACGGGTGGTGGAAAAAACCGGGGTGTAGAACCACACCCATCAAGAGTGTCGAATCAAAAGCGTAGGTTGGGTCATGACCCAACCTACGTTGCTTATCCAAAATAAATTGAATGGAAACCAAGAACCTTATTCCCCGCGCTGGTAATTCGGGGCTTCCCTTGTGATGGTGATATCGTGCGGGTGGCTCTCGATCAGCCCGGCTCCGGTGATGCGTACCAGGTTGGTCTTCTTGTACAACTGCTCCAGGAACGCAGGCCGCCCACCAGTTGATAGATAAACTCATTTAATGGGCCTTTGAACGGCACCATGCCTTCCACACCTTCGGGAACGAGCTTGCCGCCCTGCGCTCCGTAACGGTCCTTGCCGTACCCCTGCAGGGCGCCCATGGAGCCCATGCCGCGGTATGACTTGAATTGGCGGCCGCTGTACAGGATCTCTTCACCCGGGGCTTCCGCCAAGCCGGCCAGCAGGCTGCCAAGCATCACGGTGTTCGCCCCGGCCACAATGGCCTTGACGATCTCGCCGCTATACTTGATGCCGCCATCGGCGATCACCGGAATACCTTTGGGGCGGGCAACCTTCGCGCAGCGGTAGACGGCCGTCAACTGCGGCATGCCGGTACCCGAAATGATGCGCGTGGTGCAGATGGAGCCCGCACCCACGCCCACTTTGATAGCGTCCGCGCCGGCATCGATCAAGGCTTCGGTGCCTTCTTCCGTCACCACATTACCGGCGATGACGGGTAGATTCTTTTGAACCGCCTTGATGCGTTTAATGGCCTTGATCACGCCTGCGGTATGCCCGTGGGCGGTGTCAATGACCACCACATCAACACCTTTTTCCATTAATAATTCAACCCGCTCTTCGAGGTCAGCGCCCACGCCAACAGCCGCGCCCACCAGCAGGCGGCCGTGCTCATCCTTGGCCGCGTTGGGGAATTGCAGGCGCTTCTGGATATCTTTGACAGTGATCAGCCCTTTCAGGTGACCATCCTCATCCACCAGGGGAAGTTTTTCGATGCGGTGCTGTTTCAGTATTTCTTTAGCCTGGTCCAGTGAGGTGTCGATCTTTGCCACCACCAGATTTTCTGACGTCATGAACTCCGTCACCGGGCGGTACATATCTTCCGGCTCGGTGAAACGGGTGTCGCGGTTGGTCAGAATACCCACCAACCGGTTGGTCGCCAGGTCTACCACGGGAACACCGCTAATATGGAAACGAGCCATGATCTCTTCCGCCTCCGCCAGAGTGGCGGTGGGTGGCAGGGTGATCGGATCCATGATCATGCCGGATTCCGAGCGTTTGACCTTCTCCACCTCGAGCGCCTGTTCGGCGGGCGGCATGTTGCGGTGCATGATGCCGATACCGCCCTCGCGGGCCAGCGCGATGGCCAGCCGTGATTCGGTGACCGAATCCATGGCGGCGGAAAGGATGGGGATATTCAACTGGATTTCGCGGGTAAGCGGGGCATGCACATCCACTTCGGAAGGCAGCACATCGCTGTATCCGGGTTCGATCAGTACATCGTCAAATGTCAGACTTTCGGATTGATCAAAAATATTTTTCTTCGCCATACTACCTTCCATCATCTGTTAGTGTCTGAAGTGCCGGTAACCGGTGACCACCATGCTGAGTCCAAGTTTGTTGCACAGGTCAATTGATACCTGATCGCGAATAGAACCGCCGGGATGCACAATGGCCGTAATGCCAACTTTCGCCGCTTCTTCCACTGAATCAGGGTAGGGGAAGAATGCATCAGAAGCCATCACGGCGCCCTTTGACTTCTCTCCGGCATGCCCCGCGGCGATGCGCACGCAATCAACCCGGTTGGGCTGACCGCCGCCAATTCCCACTGTGGTTTCGCCTTTGGCGAACACGATCGAATTGGATTTCACATACTGGCAGGCAACCCAGGCAAACTTCATGGCAGCCATTTCTTCCGCCGTGGGCTGCTTTTCCGTCACCACTTTCCAGCCGCTCTGATCGATGTCACCCAGATCAACCTGCTGGCGCAGAAGGCCGCGCACCACGGAACGGTATTCCACCTTCGGCTCGATCTCGAGGTCCGGCACTTCAACCAGCCGGGCATTCTTCTTTTTCGCGAAGATCTCGAGGGCCGCGGGTTCGTACCCCGGCGCGATGATGCATTCCACGAACAGGTCTTTGATGGCATCAGCCGTCGCGGCGGTAATGGGACGGTTGGCGGCAATGATACCGCCATACGCCGAAACTGTGTCACATTCGTAGGCTGCCTGGTACGCGGCTGCCTGATCGTCGTTGGAAGCCACACCGCAGGGGGTGAGGTGTTTGACGATGACGATGCTTGTTTTCTTGTAACTGACCACCGCGCGCCAGGCGGCGTCAAGGTCAAGCAGATTGTTATAGGAAAGTTCCTTGCCCTGCAACACTTTGCCGCCCAGGGGAGTCTCGCCGGGTTTGAACCCCAGCAGAACGGCGGACTGGTGCGGATTCTCGCCATAACGCAGCGGCTGTACCGGGTAGAGTTCCAGGGTTTCGCTTTCGCCGCCATCGAGATAGCGGCTGATGGCGCGGTCATAGTGCGAGGTCAGGCGGAAACCTTTCAGGGCGAGCGCACGGCGCGCGTCCTGATCGAGTGTCTTATTCTGCAGCCCGTGAAGAATGGACGCGTAATCCGCCGGATCACAGAGCAGGATCACGCGGTCATGGTTCTTGGCTGCCGCGCGGATGAGCGCCACTCCGCCGATGTCGATTTGCTCAATGGCTTCCGCGAGGGAAACATCTTCCTTTGCCACCGTGGCTTCAAACGGGTAGAGGTTGACGGCCACCAGGTCAATGAATTCCCACCCCAGGGAATGCAACTGCGAATGGTCTTCCGGTGTGTTGCGGGCCAACAGTCCTCCGTGGATGGCCGGATGCAGGGTCTTCACGCGCCCGCCCAGGATCTCGGGGGAACCGGTGTATTCGGCCACTTCCGTGACCTTCAAACCGTTCTGCTGGATCAATTTGGCTGTGCCACCCGAAGCCAGCAAGTCCCAGCCCAGATCCGTCAGGCCGCGGGCCAGGTCAATAAGCCCTGTTTTGTCGTACACCGAAAGTAACGCTTTAGGCATGTCCATCCTCCATTTGTTCGGAACCACCTGTTGACTGATCACCGGGCCCTGGTCCACACTCTCATCGAGGACGTAATGCACCATCACACCGGTGGAACATATTTCAAAATTCTCGTAAGCCGCGTACGCGCGTTCAATGGCGTTCACCCCGGCAAATGTGCCGGGAAGCGCGGGATGCAGGTTGATGATCTTCTTCGGGAAACGTCCGATAAACGCCATGGTGAGCAGACGCATCCAGCCAGCCAACACGATCAGATCCGGGTGGTAACTTTGCACCATATCCGCCAGACGGGCGTCATATGCTTCGCGGGTTTCTTCTTTGGATTTGGGGAAGACAACAGCCGGTACGCCGGCCTTCTTCGCGCGTTCCAGTCCTACCGCGTTGGACTTATTGGATACAACTGCCACTACATCGGCATCCAGCGTGCCATTCCGGCTGGCATCCAGGATCGCCTGTAAATTCGACCCGTTACCCGAGATCAACACGACTACCGAGGCTCTTTTCATATTAGCTTCACCTCCACGCGATTGCCCCCGCGCAATTCACCGATCTTCCATACCGGCTCATTGACCATCGCCTGCACCTTCGGCCAATCCTCCGGCGCGACAGCGGCTACCAGCCCGATGCCCATGTTGAACACCCGGAACATTTCTTTGTGGTCTATATTCCCTTCACGCTGCAGCCAGGTGTACAGGGGCGGCACCAGCCATGTGGACGTATCCACAACAGCCTGCAGCCCGTCAGGCAGCATCCGGGGAATATTCTCAATAAACCCGCCGCCGGTAATATGCGCCAGCCCTTTGACCAGCGGCAGCAGCGGTTCGACTTCTTTCAAATAAGGCCGGTGCGGCATAAGCAGCGCGTCGGCCAGCGAAGATTTCAATTCATCGTGATACGCCAGCAAATCATGACCTTCGCAAATTTTACGGATGAGCGAATACCCGTTGGTGTGCGGCCCGCTGGAAGCGAAGCCCACCAGAATATCGCCTGGTTGCATATCCGCGTGGCGGGGGAGGATGTCACCGCGCTGCACAATACCCACAATGGTACCGGCTACGTCAAACGTAGTTTCGCGGTACACGCCGGGCATTTCCGCCGTTTCACCTCCCAACAACACACAGCCGGATGCCTTGCAGGCTTCCGCCATACCGGAGACGATCTCCGCCACGATTTCCGGCGACAGCTTCGCCGTGGCGAAATAATCAAGGAAGAATAATGGTCTGGCGCCCTGAACCAGGATGTCGTCAATACAATGGTTGACGATATCCATGCCCACGCCTTTATACCGCCCGAGCCGGGCAGCCAGTTCCACTTTTGTACCCACACCATCGGTAGAAGCCACCAGCACAGGCTTGTCACCCAGATTACCGGCGTCAAACAGTCCGCCAAATGACCCTATGCCGGCCAGCACACGTTCGTTGTACGTGGCGCGGACGTTATCTTTCATTAATTGAACCGCCCGGTTGCCGGCATCAATATCCACGCCGGCAGAAGCGTACGCCGATGGTCCGGCGATGCGTTTTAACGCTTTCTGACCGATATCATGGCGGAAGTGCATCCCGTCAAAAGAGATATGGGAAACCGCATCATACGCCCGGCCAATGGCTTTGCGAAGATCCGCGTCCCAACAGGTGACGCCCAGCACCCGGCCGCCGGCATTCACGATATGTCCGCCGTCGAGTTTTGTCCCTGCGTGGAAGACTTCGCCATTCTCAATACCCTTGTCCAGTCCTTCGATGGGATGACCGGTATTGGAATGCTCCGGATATCCACCGGAGACCAGCGCCACGCACACCGCGAATCTCTCCGCCCATTTTACGTTAACCTCCGCCAGCTTT
>CAYQTY010000033.1:0-11567 GCA_964420535.1 uncultured Leptolinea sp.
ATGGTTGAGGGCCATGTGCCGCAAGGCGTGGGGGTTCAAGTCCCCCCCAGCGCACTAGAAAACCGGAATTACCACCCCGTACGGGGTGGTTTTTTTATCCCACAATCGGGTATGTCATGCCGCCATGCGGGAAGATAGCTACATCGGCTTTCTTTGAGAATTTTTGCCGCGCTAATTCAATGGCTTCTTCCGGTGAATTGACAAATTCAATGAAAACCAGGTTGTCACGAGCTTCTTGAGGTATTGTAGGCGCATACATTACCAGACGGCAGCGGCTCATAGCCTGAAGGGCAAAGTACAGGAAGAACTTATCTTCTTCGCCCATGTTCTTCAATTTCAATCTGGGAACCAGAGGAAGAAGTAGAGGCGCAATCAACTTTAAAATTCCCCGGCTTACGGGGAGTTTTTTATTGGCAAGTCCGAAAACGCCGAGCCCTTCTTCTGCCCGCGCGAGAACGATCAAAACGCCGCCGCGGCGTACCGCACGGATGGTATTGGCCAACGCCTTGACACCCTGCCGCAGATCAGAATCCATCGGGTTTGATGAGGTAATGACCACATCCGCTTCATTTGGCACCCTGGCACTGTAAATCTCCGCACTGGTGCGGCAGCCTTCCCGATGGGCGGCTAAAGGGTCACCGGCTACGAATCGCACAGGTTTGAGGGAACTGTTCAGTACCGCGTTAATGATGAACGCCGGTTTATGCATCATGCCTGCGCCTTCTTCCAGGTCAAGACGCATCGGATTCCCGTCAATAGGTTGGCCAACCATGTTGAATGTGCCCGGCTGGCAATTGATGGCGTGATTGTGCGCAATGGTCAACCGCCCGGCCACACCCGGGACGATATTTTTATACCCACCGCCGAAACTGGCGATGATATGCGGTTCTATGCAGCCGATCGAGATGATCAGGTCGCTCTCTGCCACTGAGCGGTTGATCCAAACAGGTGTCCCGCGGCGGGTGGTACCGAGAAATTTCATTTTCTCCGGATCATCACAATCGTGGCTTTCCCATTTGATTTCAGGGGGAACCTGATTGCCGAGACGAATGCGGACTTCTTCTTCTGTCATCGGGCGATGAACCCCCAGCGCAGGAATAACTGTGACGTTAGATAGATCAGCACTAGCCGCGGTGATCTCACCAAGAACGATCGGTAATATTTGCGACACAGGAGTGGGGCGGCTCAGGTCATCAATAACAATAGCAATGCGCATACCCGGCTTGATGGATGCACGCAATGCCGGCGCCATAACCGGTCCGTTTAAGGCGTTCTTCACCGCATCTGGAACGTCAACAGGTGGCATGGATGCAGATGGTTCAAAACGGCCGGTCTGGTGCCATTCGGGTGGCAATGACAGGGTGATCACCTCTTTGCCCCATGGAATGCTAACAGGATCTGTCATACGCTACCTCGGAAAGGGTAATCTAACGGATGCTGGAACAGGTCTATAACGATTTTCTTTTATACGGGAAAGAGCGGGTGATGAGATTCGAACTCACGAATGGTACCTTGGGAAGGTACTGCCTTACCACTTGGCGACACCCGCATGGTACCCTGGCGGAAAATGAGGGGGTACCTTTCATACGTTGGTAATTGCTGGGCTCTAGGGTACCTTCATACTGTTGGCCTTTTTTGAGAGAACCTACGATTGGTACCCTGAAAACTAGGGCGATTATACACTTTTCTTCAAAAAAGAAAAAGCCTGTTCGGTGACATTATCATATGATTTAAAAGCGAAAAGAGTTTTGAGTCTTTCTTTAAAAAAGGAGGAGTGTTTTCGATATATATCATGGTTTCAATCTTCAGCCAATCATCATCCAGATAGATCTCTTTTCTACAATGATCTCTCCTTCAAGAAATAATCGAATTGATTTTCATATAGAATTCATTGCATAGAATAATTATTTGTTGTATCTTGTTGAATGAATCGCTAATTTTTAGCCGCTTTTTGGTTACAACAGGTTAACCGGGTACTTGCTGCCAATTATATATAGTCTTTTTGGGGAGGCCGGAACTTCACATGGATTCAACTGAAAGATCATCTATTTCGGATAATCTCTCTCCGTCCACTGAGATTCAGACCTATGTTCGGTTTCTAAAAAATCTTGCCCCATTACATCTGGGTGTTGTTCTTGTTGATACAGGTACAAAACATCCGGTTGAGTTCAATCCGGCTGCGAATGAAATACTCGGCTACACGCTTGACGAATTCAAATCACTCCCGATTCAAACCCATGAAGCGAAAGGTGAGACTGAACTGGCTAACCATCTTTCCGGATCAACGGACTTGAGTAATGTCACACAATTTGAAACAAGTTTTGTTACAAAACATGAAAAGAACTGCCGGGTTGCAATTAGTCTTCAAAAAATAAAGATCGGTGAACAGCCATATTATCATTTGATCTATGAAGATATCACAGGAAAATCTAGTTCTACCGGGTTAAGTCAGGCTGAAAAACAAGTTTTCTCAATTTGTAATTCGGTCGGAACAAAAATTGATTTCATACGAAATCTACTTTCATTTTTCAAATCATATACCGGTTGTGACGCAATCGGAATCCGCCTGAGAAAAGGGGATGATTTCCCTTATTTTGAAACAACCGGATTCTCGGACGAGTTCGTTGAATTGGAGCAATCTTTATGCGCGTATGATGAGGATGGGAAAATATTCCGGGAGGCAGGTGGTAACCCGGTATTGGAGTGTATGTGCGGGAATATCATCCGCGGACGGTTCGATCCATCAAAACCTTTCTTTACACCGCACGGCAGTTTCTGGACAGGCAATACAACCCGGCTGTTAGCCACCACATCAGACACAGACAGGCAATCAAAGACCCGAAATCGGTGTAATGGCTCCGGATATGAATCCGTCGCATTGATCCCTATCAGACACAATGAGACTACATACGGATTGATCCAATTTAACGATAAGAGGATCGGGTGGCACTCAAAGGAAAAAATCGAAAACCTCGAATATCTTGTGGATTACGTGGCTATTGCGCTGGCAAAACTCCAGGCGGAAGAAGCCCGGTTGGAAAGCGATCAAAATTTTAAGCAGATCATCAATTCCACTACCGAAGCTATTCTCATCCAGGATGCAGAGACGGGGAAGATCATTGATGTAAATGATACGATGGTCAAAATGTTCGGCTTCATGTCCAAAACCGACGCGTTATCAAAAACCGTATCAGACATATCCTATGGAGACAATAAAGTTAACGCAGACCGGTCAGTTGAATTGATAAGGAAAGCTACATCTGAAGGCCCCCAAACATTTGAATGGCTTTGCCGTAAGGATAACGGGAAAACATTCTGGGCTGAAGTAGTCCTCAACAGAACCATCATTTCCGGAAAGAATCGCGTGCTTGCCGTGGTTCGTGACATCTCAGATCGAAAAAGAATGGAAGAAGCGCTTAATTTTTCCAAAGAGCGCTACCGCTTACTTTTTGAAGAGATGGTAGAGGGTTTTGCTCTCCACGAAGTCATCCTGGATAATAAAGGGACACCAATCGATTACCGATTTCTCGATGTAAACCCTGCTTTTGAAACTTTAACAGGTTTACAAAGAGACAAGTTGATTGGCCGCACGGTAAAAGAAGTAATGCCAGGCACGGAGGCGTATTGGATAGAACAGTATGGTAGGGTAGCCCTTATGGGCGGGGACTTGCGTTATGAAAATTACGCAGGTGAATTGGGGAAATGGTTTAAGGTAACGGTATATTGCCCGAAATTTGGTCAATTTGTGACCGTATTTGAAGATATCACCAATAAGAAAATTGGGGATATGGCATTGCTCGAAAGTGAAGAGCAATTTCGCAGCACATTTGAACAATCTTCTGTTGGAATGTGCATTGTTTCGCTTGATGGAATTTTTCTCAGGCTCAACAATTCATTTTGTCACATATTGGGGTATTCGCAGGAAGAGTTATTGGGTCAATCATTAAACATGGTCACACACCCCGATGACAGAAAATTGTCGAACGAGCTATTGCAGCAACCGATAACCTCGGGCTCACAAATTATTCAGTTTGAAAAAAGATATATCCACAAATCCGGGAAGGTTATCAATGTAACTATCAACTCAACATTAATTCTCGACGCGGCAGGTAAACCCCGTCATTTTATTACTCAGGTTCAGGATATTACAGAGAATAAGAAAACTGTTGAAGCATTACAACTGCGAGACAAGATTTTCACGCACTCCATGGATATGTTATTTATCGCCGGTTTTGATGGTTACTTTAAGGTGTTGAACCCGGCTTTTGAAAATACCCTCGGGTGGACGTTGGATGAATTGTATGCAAAACCCTGGTTGGAATTTGTCCATCCGGAAGACAGGAACAAAACAGACGAAATTAAGAGCACCCGATTGAACTATGGCCTGCAAATTCTTCAATTTGAGAACCGGTATCTATGTAAAGATGGAAGTTTCAAATGGCTATCATGGAACTCTTTTCCATACCCCGAAGAAAGTATTATCGTTGGCGTGGCCCGTGATATTACTGATCGAAAGGCTTTGGATGAATCCTTACGTCTGTCTGAGGAACGATATAAATTGATTGATGATGCCAGTTCGGATTCTATTTATAGTTATGATCTTCAGGGACGTTTTACTCACGTTAATACCGCTTTGTGTAAAGTACTTAATTTGACGAATGACAAGATCATAGGTAAAACTCATCAAGAATTGGGATTTCCTGAGGATCAATGTACGGAATGGGATAGGCTCCATAAACAAGTCTTCGCCACTCAAAAAACGGTTATTACCGAAACTACAGCATTGATTAATGGGGAAAAGAAGTTTTTTGAGGTTGTACTAGACCCTATTTATGATCTTGAGGGAAATCTTATTGGAATTGCCGGGACAACCCGTGATATTGATGCCCGAAAAAAGGCCGAAATCAAGATCCGGGAACAAATGGATGAACTTCAACGTTGGAATGCCGTTACTCTTGGGCGTGAAACCCGGATCATTGAATTGAAGAAAGAAGTCAATCAATTGCTCGTACAGTTAAACCAACCGCCCCGTTATCTTGCAGATAAGGACATCGAGGATAAATTATGACCGGCGAATCATTTTTAGCACTGGTACACAATGTTTCGCTATTATTGGCCATTGTTCTGGTTTTTGATCTGGTTTCGCAGCGGTGGCGAACCGGAAGAAACTGGAAACTGGATATTCTTATTGGATCAGTTGTTGGCGGAGTGTGCTTAGCGATAATGTTAACTCCGTGGGTATTTATGCCGGGAATTGTTTTCGATACCAGGTCGATCCTTCTGGGAATATCCGGTTTGTTTTTTGGGACCCTGCCAACAATAATTGCCATGGCGCTTTCAATCATTCTTCGTGTATATCAGGGAGGGACAGGCGCCATAATGGGTGTTTCTGTCATTCTCGCAACCGGTTCCATTGGGATTTTCTGGCGAAAATTTAATAAAAAACCATTGGATACTATTAAATGGGGAGAACTGTATATTTTTGGATTGGTCATTCACATAGTCATGATCCTTCTCGCGTTTACCATGCCTATCGATATTGCCTTGAAAACTGTGCGAAATATTTTGATTCCGGTTCTTGTTATTTATCCAATTGGCACATTGATGCTGGGAAATATCATGATCGCGCGATTAAATCGCGAAAATTTAACCAATAAAATTCTTGAGAGTGAATCCCGATATAAAGTTGTTGCTGATAACACATATGACTGGGAGTATTGGAAAGACGAAAACGGGAAATTTGTTTTCTGTTCGCCGTCTTGTGAGAAGATTTCCGGTTATTCTCAGGAGGATTATTTTAGAGACCCTGAATTAATTAATAAGCTGGTACATCCAGATGATCGGGAGCTTCATCATGTCCATCAGGAATTTACGAATAAAGGTAAATCGGCAGGTCAGATTGACTTTCGCATAATTTGTCCGAATGGAACGGTACGGTGGATCGGGCATGCCTGCCAGCCGGTTTTTGATGAAAGCGGTGTTTTCCGTGGTACAAGAGGCAGCAACCGGGATATTACAGAAAAGAAAACAGCGGAAGAAGCGTTGCGCGTAAATGAAGAAAAATATCGTTCATTTACAGAAAAAATCTCCGATGTCATCTGGGTGTATGACACCGATACTCAGCGTTTTACCTATATCAGTCCTTCTATTGAAAAATTGCAAGGATACTCAGCGAATGAGATTATAAATAAACCAATAGAATTTGTCATCCGGCCTGAAGATGTACCACTTTTAGCGGAATTAATTTCTCTCAGGAAAGACGCGTATAGAAACGGAACTGAGCCTCCGGATAAGGTTTATATTAATGAAATAGAGCAACCAAGGAAAGATGGATCACTGGTATTTGCTGAGATCAGTACCAGTTTCCAAACCAATCCGGAAACTGGTCATATAGAAATTCTCGGAGTTTCGCGTGACATTACTGAGCGAAAAAAAGTAGAACTGGAACTCCAGAATGAATTGATTTTGACTGAAGCCATTTTTAATAGCGTTCCTGGAGTTTTATATCTGTATGATTCAGATGGTTACCTGCTTCGCTGGAATAAAAGACATGAAGAGATGACCGGCTATTCTGCTGAAGAGTTGGATCATTTTTATTTAATGGATTGGTACAAAGATCAACCTGAAGATGCTGAGCAGGTGATAAAAGGTGTAGAAAAAGCACTGAAAGAAGGCTTTTCATCGGCTGAAGCCAACCTCACAACCAAAAGCGGAGAAAAAATATTGTTTGATTTCACCGCGGCCCGGTTGGATATAGGTGGAAAAGTGTATTTCACCGGCATCGGTATTGATATCCGTGACCGCCGGGCTGCTGAGAATAAGATACGTGAACAAACGGCGGATCTTGAACGTAAAAATGAAGAGGCAATTCAATACAGCCGAGTTTTGCTGAGCATGCTTGAAGACCAGAAGCGGGTGGAAGAAGCCCTGGAACGCGAACAGTATCTGATGCGAACATTGATGGATACCATTCCGGATAATATCTGGTTTAAAGATAAGGAGGGACGTTTCCTTCGTGCAAATCAAGCGCAGGCCCGCGTCCTCGGTGCTCCTGATCCACCTGCGATATTAGGAAAAACCGATTTCGACTTCTTTTCTGGCGAACACGCACAATTAGCGTGGGACCAGGAGATTTCCATAATTCAAGGTGGACCGCCGATCATTAGTAATGATGAATTATTAACCTATCCTGACCGTCCGTCAGCATGGGTTTCTGTTACAAAACTCCCCCTTTACAATGAAACAGGGGAAATTATTGGAACATACGGGCTGGCGAGGGATATTACAGAGCGAAAACACGCGGAACAAGAACTACAAAACGCTTATGAAGCAACGTTGGAGGGATGGGCGGCAGCACTCGAATTACGGGAAAAAGAGACGGCCAATCACAGCCGCAATGTGGTTGATATGACCATGGAATTGGCGGCTAAGTTCAATTTTGATTCTGATGAATTGGTTCACATCCGGAGAGGCGCACTATTGCATGATATCGGCAAAATGGGGATACCGGATTCTATCTTGCTAAAACCCGGTCCATTAACAGATGATGAATGGACAATCATGCGTATGCATCCAACATTCGCTTATAGATTGCTTTCAAAAATCTCATATCTGGCGCCGGCCCTTGATATTCCTTACCGTCATCATGAGCGTTGGAATGGAGCAGGGTACCCATCCGGCCAAAAGGGTGAAGAGATACCATTGCCGGCACGTATTTTTGCCGTTGTGGATGTTTGGGATGCGCTTTCATCAGACCGCCCATACCGGCCTGCCTGGCCAAGTGAGTCGGTGCTGAATTACTTGAAAGAACAAAGCGGCATCCAGTTTGATCCCAACGTGGTGAATGCCTTTTTGGAATTTTTATCCGACGAAAAAAAAGAATAATTTCATGTCAGCAGAATGATAAACAAATGTTATTGATTTTCGATGGGTAGTATATATTTTCCGAGGTCAGAGATATTGTCTTTTGCACGTGAAGCCAACCAATTTTCAACCTTCATTTAATGACTATTTTTTCTCTGGTATAATTTTTTGCTGCTATAACCAATTAATGATTATAAGAAATTCAGGAGCGTTATTTGGCTTTTAATCCCCTCAACTGGCTGATGGGTTTGTTTTCTCTGGATATCGGGATCGATCTGGGGACAGCCAATACGTTGGTCAATGTGCATGGCAAAGGGATCATCATCAATGAACCATCCTGGGTGGCTATTGATAAACGCTCCCGGCAGCCACTCGCGATCGGTGCGAAAGCGAAAGAAATGGTCGGCCGCACGCCCACCAATGTAGTGGCTATCCGGCCATTGCGTGACGGCGTAATCTCGGAATTTGAAATCACCAAAGCCATGCTGGATTATTTTATCAGCCAGGCGCATCAGCAAACTATCGTCCCGGTGGCAAAACCCCGGGTTGTAATAGGAATACCTTCCGGCGCGACAGAAGTGGAAAAACGCGCTGTGTATGACGCGGCTATGGCCGCTGGAGCCCGCGAAGCGTATTTAATTGAAGAACCCCGCGCGGCGGCTCTGGGAGCAGGGTTGCCAGTCTCTGAGATCCACGGCAGCATGGTTGTGGATATCGGCGGCGGTACCACTGAGGTGGCGGTCATATCCATGGGCGGCATTGTGGTTTCACGTTCATTGCGTGTAGCCGGTGACGAGTTGGATCAGGATATTGCCCTGTATATTCGCAATAAATATAACCTGTTCATCGGTGAACGTATGTCTGAACTGATCAAAATTCAGATCGGTTCTGCTTTTCCTTTACCGGTTGAGAAAACAATGACTGTTCGCGGCCGAAACCTGGTCACCGGCCTTCCGGAAGCCATAGAAGTCTCTTCGGTGGAAATCAGGGAAGCGATTTCCGGTTCCATTCAGGTCATTGTGGATACCATAAAAGACGCGTTGGATGAGGTACCGCCTGAAATCGTTTCGGACTTAATTGAAGCCGGTATCTGCATGGCTGGCGGAACGTCACAGGTTCAAGGGTTCCCAGACAGGCTTTCTGATGAATTGAAATTGCGTGTCTGGGTGGCTGAAGATCCCATGACCTGTGTTGCCAGAGGTGCCGGTATGATCCTTGAAGACCTGGACCTGTATAAAGATTTCCTCGTTCCCCTTGATCGATCCGGTAATCGCAATAGGTTATAATCCGTGTGTTCATGTTTCAAATGAACACATAACTATAACGAATGAAATTTTCTACTCCAGGTAACTGGCGACCATTAATTGCAACGTTGATCGTTGCCGGGATCATTTTTCTCGCGCTGGCTGGATATCTGGCGCCCATGATGCGCATGGTATTGAATCCGGTTGTCGGGGTTCAGAGTTGGATATCCTCCCGGTATACAGCCTTGTCTGATTTCATCACCGTTCCGCGGGATGTGGCCAGTTTGCGGCAGCAGAATGCTTTACTGACGAACGAAAACTCGCAACTCCAGACGCAGATCATTCAACTTCAGCAACAGCTACGAGAAGCTGAAGTCCTTTACGCATTGTTAGATTTTGCCCGCTCGCGGCCTGAAAATGAGTACGTTGCCAGTTCCGTTATTGGCCGTGATCCCAGTCCTTTTATGAGTTATGTGATCATAGACCACGGGTCCGATTCCGGGCTGCGGCATGGTATGCCGGTTGTGACCGAGCAAGGATTGGTCGGACGGGTGGATGCTGTCACCGCGGGTGCGGCACGGCTTCAGTTGATCACTGATCCCGGCTCCTCCATCAACGTCAGATTACAATCCACGCAGACAGAAACTATCCTGAAAGGATCCATTACCGGCGACCTAACCCTTGAAATGATCCCGCAGGAGGTTAAATTAAAAGCCGGTGACCTGGTGCTTACCTCGGGGCTGGGTGGTGGTTATCCATCTGATGTTTTGATCGGGCAAATCGTTTCCATTAAAAAAAGGGAAGGGGAACTATTTCAATCCGCTTCCATTCAACCTGCTGTTGATTTTTCAAGTTTGAGAGCTGTATTAGTCATATCCAACTTTAAACCCGTGGATATTGAACCTCTCACACCCACTCTGTCACCGTAAAAAAATGCCAGTATTGGTGGGTATTCCAGTTCTATTATTGACCGTTATCATTCAGACAACGGTTTTATCCCGTATACCTATGCTATATGGAATTCCGGATCTGGTGATGCTGGTTTTTCTGGCCTGGTTTCTGGATGAGAATGTAAGACACGGATGGGAATGGGTTTTAATGTCCGGCATTATTGTCTCTTTTGTGTCGGCGCTTCCTTTCTTTCTCCCGTTCTGGATTTATATCGGGATTGCCTTGATCACTTTCTGGTTAAAAAACCGGATTTGGCAAACACCCATAATGGGTATGCTAGTCAGCACATTAATAGGTACTGTACTGATGCAGGGAGCCAGCATTTTCGTGCTTCAATTTATGGGTACGGATGTTCCTGTGCAGGAGAGCCTTCAACTGGTGGTATTGCCGAGCATCCTGTGGAATCTAATCCTGGCAATTCCTGTTTATTCACTGGTAAAAGAAATTGTTTACCTGACGTATCCCGGTGAGGCTGAAGTATGAATAACAGTCATCAAAGAAGCAACCTGGAAAATTGGCGGCTTTTCATTGTCTTAGGCGTAATTGCTGCCGTTTTCTTTTTTTATATGTTCCGGTTATTTAGTCTGCAGGTAATCAATGGCCAGGTATTCTTAGACCAGGCAAACGAAAACCGGATCAAAAACGTAAGCGAAATGACCCAACGTGGAATCATTACTGATAGAAATGGCTTTGTTCTAGCAAGGAATGCCCCCTCTTACAATGTGATCATAACGCCCGCGTTATTGCCTACAGACGAGGGCACACTGCAGAGTATTTATCGGGATTTGAGCGAAATTATCGACATTCCTGTAAATCGCGGTGAAATCACAGATGATTCGGTCAAAGCGTTCAAATACTGCGATAACGACTTTGGCATTTCTCAGATCGTGTATATCGGCGATACCAACGCGCCATATACTCCGGTTCAGGTGAAATGCAACGTAGACGAGAAAACTGCACTGATCATTCAGGCGAAGGAATCCGATTGGCCCGGAGTAGGTGTAGAGATCATCCCTGTGCGAGAGTATCCGACCGGTTCCCTTACATCTGAGATCATAGGTTTCCTGGGGCCTATTCCCGCGGCTCTGGAAGAGTCAATGAAAGAACAGGGATTTGTGCCCGGGCGTGATAAATACGGCTATGCCGGCGTTGAGAACTCTTTGAATGAGATTCTAATGGGTCAGAACGGGAAACGCACCATCGAAGTTGACGTAGCCGGCAAAGAAATTCGCAATATCACGAATCCCATTGACCCTGTACCGGGCAATAATGTCAAGCTGACTATTGATGTGCGCTTGCAGAACGCGGCCAAAAGTATCCTGATCGGCGAGATAAATTTCTGGAACACATACCTGAACAGGATCCAATCGGCAAATGGTGTTGTTATTGCCATGAATCCCAAGACAGGAGAGATTCTGGCGCTGGTTTCATACCCGACCTATGAAAACAACCGGATGGCACGTTTCATTCCTGCGTATTACTACAATCAAATTAGTAATGATCCTAATC
>CAYQTY010000033.1:11577-17156 GCA_964420535.1 uncultured Leptolinea sp.
GCCTTTATTTAACCACGCGGTTTCTGCCGAACATTCTCCCGGTTCAGTTTTTAAGATGGTGACAGCCGTAGGTGCTTTGAATGAGGGAGTGGTCACACCCGATCAAGAATTGGAAGATCTGGGCAAGATTACGATCATGCAGAAATTTACGGAAAACGAAGTTGGAATTCCGAGAGATTATGTTTGCCACCTTGAAACCGGTCATGGGATGGTTAATTTTCTTAAAGGTGTTGCTCAGTCATGTAATGTGTATTTTTATAAACTGGGTGGAGGGTATGAAAATGAAGTTCCGAAAGGATTGGGAATCTGGCGGATAGGTGAATACGCGCGGGCACTCGGGTATGGTGCCATAAGCGGTATTGAGCTGCCCGGAGAATCAACCGGATTGATCCCCGACCCAACATGGAAACGTATTCAATTAGGAGAGAACTGGGCCACAGGTGATACCTATATTGCGACGGTGGGTCAGGGCTATGTACTTTCAACACCAATACAGGTGGTGATGTCAGCGGCAACGATCGGTAATAACGGTAAACTAATGCAGCCGACACTTGTTCGTGAAATTACCAATAAAGACGGCGATGTGGTTCAACCATTTTCGCCAAAAATGAAATGGGATCTGACGGTTGACCCAAAGATCCAGATTTTTGATGAGGATTTCCTCCCAACCGGTGAAATGAAAACCGTTGAACCATGGGTGTTGCAAATGGCTAAAGAGGGGATGCGTGAAGTGATCAGCAATGGAACTGCCACGAAAGAATTTGGCGGTTTGGAAGCGCTAAAGATCGCGGCAAAAACAGGTACGGCTGAGTATTGTGACAATATCGCGCAGGAAAAAAATCTATGTCAACCGGGCAACTGGCCGTCACACGCCTGGTTTATGGCATTCGCACCTTATGATGACCCGGAAATAGCGGTAGTCTCTTTCGTGTATAATGGAGGCGAAGGTGCCAGTGTGTCAGGTCCTGTTGTCCGAAAAGTGATGGATGCCTACTTCGAGTTAAAGGCCATTGATACGGCTGCCAATCTGCAACAATAGACCAATATCCTATGCTGAATTCTGCCACATTGACCGGTGACCATCCGGCGGACTTTCAAATAAAGGGAATAAACGACGGACTTCTGGTTACTCTGGGAGAAGGTGATTGGCCAGTATTGCGAGAGCAACTCCTGAGAAATATTGAAGAACGGTCCGCGTTTTTTCAAGGTGCACGCCTCGCATTGGATGTAGGGAACCATGCATTGAAAGCCGCCGAGCTGGGTGCTTTGCGTGACAAGTTGGGTGATTTTGGTATCACACTTTCCGCGGTGATCAGCAGCAGCCCGACAACTGAGAAAACCGCGTTGATGCTGGGTATCGCCACACAGATCCAGGCTCCAAAACGGGCAACCTCTCCGGCAAAACCGGTGGATGAGCCAGCCCCTGTACAGGGCGAAACGGCTATTTTTGTCCAAAAGACATTAAGATCTGGAGCAAAAATTCAGAATAATGGATCGGTGATCGTACTGGGCGATGTAAACCCTGGAGCGGAGATCATTGCCAGTGGGAACATCATCATCTGGGGCAGAATGCGTGGCACAGCCCTGGCTGGAAGTAATGGTGATGAAAAAGCCGTGGTTTGCGCCCTTGATATGGCTCCCATGAATTTGCGCATCGCCGGTGCTACACTTGATTGGAAATCAGCCAAAACGAAGCCCGGTCCGGCTGTGGCTTCTCTGGTATCGGGCGCGGTAATAATCCAACCCTGGAAACATCCTACTATCTGAGGTACATGTATGGCAGCAAAAGTTGTGACTGTGACATCTGGAAAAGGCGGGGTTGGAAAAACCACCACAACCGCGAATCTCGCGGTGGCATTAAGCCTGGAAGGCGAGAAAGTAGTGTGCCTGGATGGTGATATTGGTTTACGCAACCTTGACGTGATCATGGGCCTCGAGAACCGCATCGTTTACGACCTGGTGGATGTGGTTGAAGGCCGCTGCCGGTTACGCCAGGCAATGATCCGCGATAAGCAGAATTCGGAATTGTATTTAATACCGGCCGCGCAAACCCGTGACAAGAACGCCATCTCTCCAACGGATATGGTCAAACTGTGTGACGAACTGCGGCCTGATTTTGACTGGATATTGATCGATTCTCCTGCCGGTATTGAACGCGGATTCCGCAATGTTATCGCTCCGGCTGATATTGTGTTGGTGGTCACCAATCCTGAAGTTTCGGCCGTTCGCGATGCTGACCGAATCATCGGTCTGGTCGAGTCTGAAGAAAAAGGCCCGGCTCGATTGGTGATAAACAGGATGAATGTCAACATGGTAAAACGCGGTGATATGCTGAGCGTGGAAGATGTTTCAGAGTTGCTGGCGATCGCTATAATTGGAATTGTTCCTGAGGATGAATCCGTGATATCCAGTTCCAATCGGGGACAACCGGTAGTGAATGACTCGAAATCCCGGGCTGGAATGGCATTCCGTGATATCGCCCGCCGTCTCCGTGGAGAGGATGTTCCATTCCCTTCGCTGCAAGCGAAAGATGATTTCTTCAAGAAACTGTTTCGGGTAAACTAACGGAAGGGGATGAGTATGCCCGGCTGGATGGATCGAATTTCAGGAACGCGTCCCAATAGCGCCTCTCAGGCTAAAGAGAGGTTGAAGTTGGTTTTGATACACGATAGAACAGATCTGACCAATGACGAAGTCGCCCGCCTGAAAGATGAATTGATGGGCGTCATTCGTAAGTATATTGACATTGATCCCGGTGAAGTTCATATACTGGTAAATCATGACGGGCGTGAACAGCGCCTGGTAGCCGACGTACCACTGCGGTCCGGTCAACGCCGGCGGTAGGATTAACCCGCAAGAAAAATGTTTCGTTTATCTAACTGGCGTCATTTCGATTACTGGCTATTCGGTTCAGTTACCATCCTCTGTATCTTTGGAATTATTATGATCCGGTCGGCAGTGGCCGGATCTATTGAACTTGCCGATTACGCTACACGTCAGACGTATTTTGTATTAATGGGTCTGGCAGTAATTCTGGTAACAGCGGCCATCGATTATCATTTTTTGGGCAGCATGGCACGTCCCATATATATTTTTGCCGTGGTCTCACTGCTGGTGATTTATGTTTATGGTACGGCCAGTTTCGGGTCTGCCCGTTGGTTGGACACAGGCGTGTTCTTCATCCAACCATCCGAGTTGGTTAAAATCATCATGATCATTGTGCTGGCTTATTATTTTGCGCAAACACATCATGACGCCCATGATCTGATGTGGATCGTAAAGAGCGGGGCGCTTACATTCGGTGCGGTGATCTGGATCCTGCTTCAACCTAACTTGAGCACATCCATTGTGATTTCGGTAATGTGGTTTGCCATGTTATGGATCAGCGGACTGCCGCCGAAATATATCCTCATTTTTGCCGGCCTCGCGGTTTTAGCTGCCATAGTCTTGTTTCCGTTCCTGGAAACCTATCAACAATTGCGGATCTTAAACTTTATTTTTCCTGATCCAAATTCAAGGCATGGCAACAGTTATAATGTTGAACAGGCATTGATCACGATTGGTTCTGGCGGCTTGTTTGGAATGGGGTACGGACATGGTACCCAGGTACAGCTTCGCTTTCTGAAAGTCCGCCATACGGACTTCATTTTTTCCGCCATGTCTGAAGAATTCGGTTTCATCGGCACAGTTTTGATCATAGGATTGCTAGTGTTCGTGATTTACCGTTGTTTCCGCATCGCGCGTGAAGCACAGGATGTTTTCGGGGCAATGATCGCCTATGGAGTTGGTGTTCTATTCTTTTTTCAAAGCGCTGTTAACATCGGTGTAAATTTAAATGTATTACCTGTAACCGGTCTGGTTTTGCCTTTTATCAGTTATGGCGGCAGTTCGCTATTATCCTCTGTTCTGGCAGTTGGACTGGTTGAGAGTGTCGCCCTGCGGCGAAAACCACTGGATTTCTAATTTTTTCTGGAGAATTATGGCCTCATCTTCCACCCCCGCTCGTGTACGTTTCGCTCCGTCGCCCACTGGTCACCTGCATCTTGGGGGATGCGCGGACTGCTTTGTATGATTATCTGATCGCCAGGCAAACAGGCGGGCAGTTTATCCTGCGCATTGAAGATACTGACCGCAAACGGCTTGTGCCGGGCGCCGAGGAAGAAATAATGAACGGCCTGCGCTGGCTTGGTTTGCAATGGGATGAAGGGCTGGATATTGACGGTCCTTACGGTCCTTACCGTCAATCTGAGCGTAAGGAAATTTATCAAAAATATGCTCAGCAATTGATAGAAACCGGACAGGCATTTTACTTCTTCTGCTCGCCTGAACATCTGGATAAGGTTCGCACAGAACAACAGAAGAATAAACAGATCCCGCACTACGATGGAACATGCCGTAACCTGGACCCGGAAGAAGCACTCCGCCGTGTTCAGGCGGGAGAAAAGCATGTTATCCGCTTCAAAGCTCAATAGGAAGGATCTATCACCGTCAGAGACACTCTGCGCGGCGAAATAACGGTAGAAAACCGAACTATTGATGATTACATTCTGGTGAAATCGGATGGACTTGCCCTGTATCACCTGGCCGCCATGGTGGATGATCACTTGATGAAGATCACTCATGTTATCCGCGGATCTGAGTGGCTGCCCACGTTGCCTCTCCATAGCCATATTCACCGCGCTCTGGGCTGGCAGGAACCCGAGTGGGTTCACCTTTCTGTATTTTAGAAACCTACCGGCAAAGGAAAGATGAGCAAACGCGAAGCGGCAGATCTGATCAAAGATGGGCATTCCATTTTTGTGAAAGATTTTGACGGACTGGGATATCTCCCCGAGGCGGTTGTCAACTGGATCACACTCATGGGTTGGAGCTTTGATGACCACACGGAATTTTTCTCCCTGGCTGACCTTGTGGAGAAATTTAGCCTGAATCGCTTAAATCCTTCTCAAGCCGCGATAAATTTCACCAAGCTTGACCATTTCAACGGTTTACACATCCGTGACCTGTCGATCCAGGAATTTCGCCGCCGGATTAAACCTTTCTTCACAGCGGCCGGTCTAAACGCGGATGACAGTACACTATTGAAGATCGCGCCTATTATTCAGGAACGGGTGGCCACTCTGGACGAATCAGTAGATATTGCCGGTTTCTTCTTCCGGCCGACTGTAGAGCAAAATGTGGACGCACTGACCGCGAAAGGACTTACAACTGTGCAATCCGCGGATGTGGCGCGCAAATGCCTGACTGTTCTGGAATCGGTACCGGAAATGACCCTGGATGCTGCAGAGCCGCCCATGCGCGCCCTTGTAGAGGAGTTGGGGCTTCCCAGCCGGGCAGGTTTTTGGAATCTTGCGGACGGCTGTCACCGGGCAGAAAGTAAGTCCGCCATTGTTTGAAAGTATGGAAATCATTGGAAAAAAGGAAGTTATCCATCGCCTGAAAAGCGCGATTGACCTGCTTGCAGCTGCCGGGTGAGTTGACACATATGGCTGCTGGTGGTATAAATGAGGTCGCGAGCTAGTACTGGGGGCTCGTCTAATGGCAGGACAGCAGACTCTGAATCTGTATGTAGAGGTTCG
>CAYQTY010000034.1:0-1965 GCA_964420535.1 uncultured Leptolinea sp.
GCGTTCCGGCGCGGTGGCAATGGAATCGTTGTACCAGACAGCTCCGTTGACCGTGGCCACATATTCCAGCCGGTGATCGACACCCGCGAAATCTTTTATTCCCGCTAACATGTCGGCAGGTTTGAAACCAGCCGCGTATGTAATGGCACAGGCCGCGAGAGCGTTGAGTACGTTATGGTCGCCACGGAGGGCGATGTCTTCGCGCCGGATCAGGGTTGTTGCTGTTTCGTTCTCTTCAAAGACCAGATCGGTTTCTTTTAAATACGTGCCTGGGTTGCGGTCAATGGGCGTGTTCCAGCCAAAGGTGACCAACTTTCCCCTGACATTGGGTACGAGCGACGAGGAGCCGGCATCATCACGGCAGAGGACGGCGCAATCTTCCGGCTTCTGAAAATCAAGGATACGGGCTTTGGCTGCTTTATACGCGTCCATGGTCCCGTGGCGGTCAAGATGATTGGGGGTGATGTTCAGCACAGCGCTGATATTAGGTGACGTGGTCATCAGCTCCAGTTGGAAGCTGGAAAGTTCCAAAATGACCAGATCAGATGGTTTCATTTCGTCAACAAAGGAGATCAACGGCGTCCCGATATTTCCACCAACCCAGACTTTCTGATCCGGCCCGGCTCCAGCCCGGCAAATCCGTCCGACCAGTGTGGTTGTGGTGGTTTTGCCAGCCGATCCGGTGATGCCGATGGTTTTGCAGGGCACCATTTCCATAAAAATCTGGGCGTCATTGGAAACGGGGATGTTCCGGTTACGGGCTTCGACAACAAGAGGCATTTCTGGCGAAACGCCGCCCGAGATGCAAACCAGGGTGATGCCATCAAGGGCTTCCACCGGGTGACTGCCAAGAATGAAATTAACCTGCATGCCTGAAAGGGATTCCACGGCTTTTTGAAGCTGGTCACGGGTGCGGCTGTCATTTAATGTGACGCGGCACCCTTTGGGGCACAGGTAACGCGTAAGAGCCAGCCCCTGACGGGCGGCGCCAATGATCAACACGTTTTCCTTTGTCCAGTCTTTCATCGCTATACCATCGCTATCGCCACGCCTGCCATGGCAAACATCAGGGATACGAGCCAGAAACGCTGCACAACCTGGGTTTCACTCCAGCCACACAACTCAAAATGGTGGTGTAAAGGAGCCATCTTGAAGAGCCGTTTGCCTTTGGTGAGGCGGAAGTAAAATATCTGTAGAACTACGCTCATAGCTTCACTTACCGGAATGATGGCGATCGCAGGGATCAGTAGCCATTGACCGGTCATCAACGCGACAACACCCAGCGTAGCCCCAATAGCCAGGCTTCCGGAATCGCCCATAAATAATTCCGCCGGATGTACATTGAACCAGAGAAACCCGAATAACGCGCCGACCATGGTAAAGCAGAACCGGCCGATGAAATCCTGTCCCTGAAGAAGGGCGATGCCGCCAAAAGCGGCAAACGCCGTGGCCGAGATCAAACCGGCCAGGCCGTCGAGTCCATCGGTGAAGTTGACGGCGTTTGAGCATGACACAATGATGAAGACCGCTATCGGGATATACCAGATCCCAAGGTCGAAGGCATCGTACACACCCGGCCAGAACATTTGCGGCGCGCCGATTACATCCTTTAATAAGAAGGCAATCGGAATAGCGAAAATGATCTGGATGATCAATTTGGTGCGGGCGCGCATCCCCTGTCCCTTACGTTCGCCGCGGATGCCTTCCCAGTCATCGATCGCTCCCAATAGACCGTAACCGATCAATACCGTAAGCGGTATCAAAACGATACTGGAGAAAATCCTGAAGCCGAAAAGGATGGAGGCATTCATCAGCAGCGTGACCATTACCACCGGAACGATGACCATCCAGCCGCCCATCGTCGGTGTGCCCATCTTGGTAATGTGACTATTGGGGCCTTCAAACCGGATCAACTTACCGATCCGGAAGTGATGCAAAATGCGGATCAACGGTCCGCCCCAGATG
>CAYQTY010000034.1:1975-9407 GCA_964420535.1 uncultured Leptolinea sp.
ACTTTGGCAGCTTTCATGAGACACTCCTTTACATAAAGGCCAGGCCGGTCAGGGTAAGCGAGAGCGATGTTTCTTTCATATTGTTGCCTCAATTTCGGTAATAATGCGGTCCATCCTCATGCCATGAGACCCTTTGATCAGAACAACATCGCTTTCACGCAGTTGAGACCGGAGGATTTCGGCGGCGTCAGCCGATTTTTCAACACTGGTGATGGCAGCCAGCGGCATTCCGTTCGCGCGGGCGGAATCAGCGATCATCCGCGCGCGTTCACCCACTGTGATCAATTGTTTGGCTACGGAAGCCGCTTTTTCACCCACCCAGCGATGGCCGGCTTCTTCATACTGCCCCAGTTCCAACATGTCACCCAGCACTGCCACACGGCGGCCGGGGATTTCGGACAGAAGGTCAAGTGCCGCGACGGTCGACTCAGGAGACGCGTTATATGTGTCATCCAACACCAGCGCGCCGCGCCGGGTATGAATGGCGGTCAACCTGAGTTGTGACGTGCTGGACTGAAGTCCGTCAATGACTTCGTCCCAGGTCATTCCGGCGGCAAATCCAACGGCGGCCGCGCGTAAAACCGTAAGCACGGAGTGTTTTCCGAGAATGGGAACCTGCATCCGGCGGGACTGGCCCTGATAATTCAGCGTAAATTCTATGCCGGATAAACCCCGGCCAACGATATTATTAACGGTTATATCCGCGTCTGCTTCAACGCCATACCGTAAAACGGGCGCGTTCGAACGATCTGCCATCCAACGCACCCAGGGATCGTCCATATTTAAAATGGCTCTTCCAGAAGATGGAAGGTTTTCTACGAGTTCGGCTTTGCCGCGGGCAATGGTTTCCTGCGAACCCGCGCGTTCGGCGTGAACCGTACCGATATTGGTTACCACACCGATTTCGGGCTGAGCCAGATCGCACAGGAATTTAATCTCACCGGGAACGAAAAAGCCCATCTCCAACACGGCAATTTCTGTCGCGCGGGTAATACGCAGCATGGTCAACGGGAGGCCGATTTCATTATTGTAGTTACCGGGATTTTTTATAACAGAAAATCGCCGGGAAAGCACTTCGGCGGTCAATTCTTTGGTGGTCGATTTACCGACAGAGCCGGTTATGCCAATAACGCGAACTGACAATTTGTTCCGCCAGTGAGCCGCGGCTAGTTGAAGGGCTTTCAACGAGTCGTCCACCCGCAGGCAAGAAGGAGCTTTTGGAAGCCTGAAATTTTCCGGCAGGGGCTGGCGCAGGTCAATCATGCGGAAATCAGAAGAAACATCCTTCTGGACGATGGCTGCCAGTGCGCCATTTTCAAATGCTTTTTGCAGATAATCATGACCGTCCACGCGTTCGCCGGGGAGGGCGATAAATAATGACGATGGTGTTACCTGACGCGAATCAATGACCGCATCCGAAATAAGCATGCGAAACGCATCGAAATGTCTGCCTGTTAGTGCGTCAAGTAGATCGGCCAGTGAATACATATTTTCCTATTTCTGAACAAGGCCCAGCCGGGTCGTATCGGGAGGAAGTTTCATGGATACCACTAAACTCTGGACGACCTGGCTAAATACTGGTGCGGCAACAATGGAGCCCCATTGTGAACTTTTTGGTTTTTCAAGCCATACATATACCACAAAACGGGGGTCATCGACGGGCCCCCAACCAACAAATGAGGCATTTGTAAGGTTGCTGACGTAACCCTGGGGACTCGGGATTTCAGCGGTACCGGTCTTTCCTGCCACGCGGTATCCTTCCACCAGCGCGTCTGATGCTTCCTCTTCGAGAGAGATGGCTAACATCTGGGTCATGGTTCGGGCGGTTTTCGCGGAAATCGGATTGCCGATCACCTGCGGGGTATTGTTGTATTGACGGCCGTTTTCAACAATGGATTGGATGATATGCGGGGACATCATTTTTCCGTCATTCGCCAGGGCGGAGACGGCTGTGATCATCTGCAGCGGTGTGGTGGCAACACCCTGACCGAACGAGTTGGTTCCCAGGTTGACGATCGTCCAGTTTTTTTCATCGGGGAGGGCAAGGGGGAAGTTCACTTCGCCGGCCAGGTCGATATTGGTTTTTCGGCCAATTCCAAATGCCTGCATATACTGGTAGAAGCGCGTGACGCCAGTTTGCTGTGCCACCCATGTGAGGCAAACATTCAATGAGTGCTGCATGCAGCTTGTCATTGTCTGCGGACCCCAGGCATTCCGGTCCCAGTTATAGATGGTGTAACCGCCCAACTCAACGCTTCCGGTATCCAGGAAAGCTGTGTCGGGTGTCACAGCGCCGGCATCCACGGCAGCAGCCATGGTCAATACTTTGAAAACGGAACCCGGCTCATATGTCTGCCCGATGGCGCGGTTGAACGGGGTCGGATTGGGAAAAACCTTTTCATAATTCCAGTATTCATTCAGGTTCAGGTTGGGGGTGGTGGCCATCGCCAGAATCTCGCCATTTTTCGGGTTCATCACAATGATCGTGGCCGATGTTGACCCGGTCCGTTTCATGGCGTTGTTGGCGATGGATTCCATATTCGCCTGAATATCTTTGTCGATCGTCAGAATGACACTGGCTCCCGGTGGAATTGTGGGAATTTCGCGAACTTTATACGGGTTTTGCGGAATACTCACTTTTATCGGAGAACCGGCCAGAAGGTCGTTATATTTCTCTTCCACACCAAAATACCCCCGGCCTTTATCACGAAGTCCGAAGGAATAAAAACCGATAATATTGGATGCCAGAGCGTTTTCAGGATAGCTGCGCTGCAGGTGCGGCGCCCATACCACACCTTCAAGGCTGGGCATACGTTCCCCTTTTGTCAACGGCGTCAACCGTTTGTAGTTTTCCTTGGTTTCACTGATGGCTGCGATTTGTTCGGCGGAGACGAAATCGGATAACACCACATATTCCACTTCGTCGACCATGTATCCCTGGCTTACCTGTTCATGTACGGAGTCATAATCGAGTTCAAGAATGGTGTGAGCCATCTCGGAGATGGTTTCCGGATTTTTGACATACCGGAGATCAACGCCGACTTCATATACTTCTTTGTTACCCGCCAGGAGGCGGCCCCAACGGTCAAAGATATTGCCCCGTTCCGGGTAAATTGTTTTTTCCGCGTAATCGTAATTCCTGATCGCATCCGCGCTTAAGGATTGCGCTGCCGGACTGTTCTGGATGCGGATCACCTGCATAACAATGAGCAATCCCAGTATCGTAAACAGGATGCCCATCGTTTTCAGGCGGAAAAAGGATGAATTGTTCACTGCGTGACTCCAAGTGATGGATCTGTGTAACTGAGAACGCCCTGGAACAACCACTCCCATAACGATTGGGTGTATGCCGGGCGTAAAACCGGAGACGGGATCATATCAAGACCGGGAGGAGGCGCCATGTTGGCTGTTTCACGCCCCGCGTAACGGGGGATAATCAGGTAGGTAGGCTCGTCAATGCGGTTCAGTTTGTATCCCAACTCCTTCGCCCGTTTTTCCATGACCGCGTCAGAAGAAAGGTAAGCCAGTTGGTTGCGAAGGTCAGCGGAACGGCGGGTTGTCTCATCTTTCTCGACCTGTAAATCCTGAATATCAAGACCCGCTGTGGCTGCCTGCGCGGAAATGCTCAGGTAAAGCCCGGCTACCATCACAAAACTGATAACTACCAGAAGGAACATTCCGCTCCATTGCGCCTGAGAACGCCACGGAGCCTGTTTGTATGCCTGTTCAAGTTTGTGCGCGATTGCTGTCATGGTTTCGTCTCTTTATATTTGGATTTTTCTTTGCAAAGGGTGTGCCAGTTACAGTTTTTCCGCGATCCTTAGCCTGGCGCTTCGGGAGCGGGGATTTTCCTTGATCTCTTCCGGTGTCGGGTTGACGGGTTTCCGTTGCACCATTTTGATGGAGGCTTTATGCCCGCAGGTGCATACCGGTTGAGAAGGAGGACACAGGCAATCCTTGCTTTCCATCTGGTAATAATGCTTGACGATCCGGTCTTCCAGGGAATGGAATGTGATGATTGCCAGTCTGCCGCCCGGTTTCAGGAGCGAGATTGCCATGGGTAGCGTTTTTTGCAGCGCTCCCAATTCATCATTCACGGCAATGCGGATTGCCTGAAATGTACGGGTGGCAGGGTGATGCTCTCCACGATTGGGTCCATAGACCCGGGCAACCAGCGCGGCCAGTTGTCCGGTGGTTGTTATCGGGCGGCTGCGTACGATGGCAGAGGCGATCTTCCGGGACTTGGGTTCTTCACCATATTCCCAGATAATGTCGGCGATCTCATCTTCGCGGTATGTGTTGACCAGGTCAGCGGCACTGAGTCCGGCAGATTGGTCGAAGCGCATGTCAAGAGGTGTATCTGTGCGGAATGAAAAACCGCGTTCGGGGGTGTCTAACTGCATGGAGGAAAGTCCCAGATCCATCAGTATGCCATCCACAGAAGGCCAACCCAGGTTTCCCACCTCGGTTTTCATTTGCACATAGGAGGAATGCATTAAAAAAGCACGTCCGGGAAAGTCTGCAAGCCGCTTCCCGGCTATGGCCAGGGCATTTTCGTCCCTGTCCAATCCGAGAAGTTCACCGGTAGGTGATGAAGCTTGCAGGATACCGTGGGCGTGTCCTCCGGCTCCTACGGTTGCATCAACATAACGACCGCCATCGTGAGGTTGAAGAGCATCTATAGAAGGTTGGTAAAGTACGGGAAGGTGCGGGGCTCCAGGGCTTTCTTTACTATCAGGCATGTCAACGTACCGATAGGTCGAAAGCCGCGAACCGTTTGGAGTTGGTGACAGAGTTCGCGAGCGATTTGTTGCGTTCCGCCCAGCTCTCTGATGACCACAATTCGAAATAATCCCCCATTCCCACTACGATCAGGTTGGTTTTCAAACCGGCGAGATCGCGCAAGTATGAGGGTATGAGCATACGGCCAGCTTTGTCAATTTCCGCCTGATTGGCCTGCCCGAAGATCATGCGTTTTAAGTCGCGAACATCGGGGTCAGTCATGCTCATGTGGTTGACACGGTCAGAAATGGTGCTGAACGCGGATGAGGTGAGCACCATGAGGTTTTGGTCAAAACCGACGGTAATAAAAGCACCTTCGAATAACAAATCACGGTACTTCGCCGGAATGGTGAGCCGTCCTTTGTCATCGATTGAGTGCTCGTATTGCCCGAGGAACATGAGTTCTACCTTTTCCGATTTAAGGGGAACGCCGGTTGACCCGGCATCCCACTTTCACCCACTTTGAACCATTTATACCCACATTGTACCCATTTTCATCTCCGATTTCAAGTGTTTTTCCCAAAAAAATGGCATCAGTTTTAGAATTGGATTAAAACTTGCATTGGGGAGGCGAATCATGAAACCTCAACTTTTTGCGCTGTTGACGGCCATCGCCTGGGGCGTGGGCGGCTATTTTGAAAAGAAGGGCCTGCATCTGGGAAACCTGTCACCCCAGGTGGGTATCACCATCCGCACGGCCGTAGCACTGGTCATTCTGGGAATCGTCAGTTACCCCGAATGGAAACAAATCCCATCCGCGGGTTCAAAAGCTCTGATCTATATGGTGATCGGTGGAGGTATTGTGGCCGGCTCCGTTGGTATGTTGTGTTATTACCTGGCAATAAAGGGCGCGCCGCTCGGAAAGGTAATGCCCATCGCCTTCACGTCTCCCCTGTTTGGTGTTCTAATGGGCCTATGGCTGGGGGGCGAGCCATTAACCTTGAAGACTATGCTCGGTATGGTTTTAACTGTTGCCGGCATCATCATTCTTACGATCGGATAACAACAAATGCCCGTTTTGCCCACTGAAGCCAGGGTTCTGGAAGCCCTGGAAACTATGAAAATCCCTTTCGAACGGTTTGAACACCCGCCCGTAGCCACGGTTCAAGAAGCCGAAAAATATGGTGACCTGCATCCCGGGGCGCATTGTAAAAATCTCTTCCTGCGCGATAAGCCCGGTAAGAAGCACTACCTGGTGGTGTTGCGTGTGGAAACCGATGTGGACTTAACAAAACTCGCCCGGCATTTCCACTCCGGCCGACTGAGCTTTGCTTCCAATGAGCGCCTGTTCAAATACCTTGGCGTGCTCCCCGGAGCGGTAAGCCCGTTCGGTCTGGTCTTTGATACCGACCATGAAGTTACGGTAATTCTGGATAAAACCATCCTGGACTCGGATACGGCGGGATTTCACCCCAATGTCAACACTGCCACACTGGTTGTACGTGTGGCTGACCTGCTGCGCTTTCTTGATCTGAATGGAAGCGCGTATCGGGTAATGGATTTCTGCCGGGAAGATTTCTCAGAAGATCCGTCTTGCTGATCGTCCACAGGCCGGTACATTCCGGGAGGATGGGGGTGGGATTGAGTTCTATTTTGTTGAGCATGCCGTCACCGAAGAAAAAACCAGTCAGATCGTGGGCAGTCAGTTCGTCGGTAAAGTGGTAATCCGTGCGGATCCATGTCCGCTGGAATCCAAGTTCGTCCAGGTAGCTGATGTAGTCTGTCAAATGACCTGGTGGGTTGGGTGTCACCTCACCGGTTCCGAGTGTTTCGATTAGAAGGATTCGTCCGTCGGGGCGAAGCGTGCGTGTGAATTCATTCAGGGCAGCGTTGACTTGCGGCTTCCAGTCATCTGGGTACCAGGTTGCCAGGTAACACACACTCCATCCGGAGACGATCCAATCGTACCGGGAACCGGAAACGGGCAAATATCTGTGGTCTCCGGCAGAAAAACCGTGAATTACTGGAGTATCCATCGGTGTGATAGTGGCTGCTTTGATCAGCATGGGAACTGAAAGGTCCATTGCAGTCAACCCGCCGGCTATGGGCGCCAGAATGGCTGTTACACGTCCTGTCCCCGCGCCTGTTTCCAGAATAATTGAGCCGCGGGGAATCAACCCCGCTATGGCAGCAGGTAAATTCTTGTCGTAGTCCTCGCAGGAAACCAGAGCGTGATAGCGGTCAGCATCATTGTGGTATACGTTTTCGTGTTCAGGCATTTTCCAATGGTAATGCCCGGATCATATTATTTGATTCCAAAATGAAATCCGGGATCTCTTCGGTGAGCTGGTCAAGCAATTGGTCATTGAAATGATAGTATTCCACGGCCGCAGGATCAAGATGATATTGCAATCCATCTATGCCGATGCCAATGCCCATGATCATAGCGGTGTAGTCCGCCAGATGGACGGCATAGCATAATGACCGGCCTTCTTTTGATACCCCGGGCTCATGGTGATTGGCGATGGCATCCTGCAGACGCGGAGGTAAGTTCCATCGGCGGGCTAATTCCGCTCCAAGAGCGGCGTGGTCAATACCAAAATATTCTTCTTCAAGGTGGGAAAAAGCTTTTCCCTGCCATTCCGGAGATGCCGGATTGATATCTCGTAAAACGGTTTCAAATGCCAGTTTGCCGATATCCGCCAGTAGT
>CAYQTY010000034.1:9417-16969 GCA_964420535.1 uncultured Leptolinea sp.
CAAGTTCAGCGCCGCCGTTTTTTGCAATTTCACGGGCAGCACCGGCAACAGCCAGAGAATGCTGCCATAAATCGCCTTTTTCCAACCCATACCCGGCTAACGGGCGGTCCATCATACTGGCAACTGTTGATGCCAGAATCACGTTTCGCACAGCCTGTTGACCCAAAACGATGACGGCTTGATTCACCGTCACTACAGGATGACGTAGTCCGTAATACGCCGAGTTTGCCCACCTCAAGACCAGCATTGCCATCGACTGATCCAGCGAAAGGATTTGTCCGATCTCTGCCATGTTGGTTTTCGGATTGCGGATCATGGCTAATACCTTCTGAGCCACATCGGGCATGGGAGGCAGGTCAGACAAATTGGATAACAGATTGGAAATAGTTATAGTTTTATCCATTACAACCCTTTACTGAATTGAAAATGGGTCAACATCACCTGTAAGCGTATGAGTTAATTCAGTATAAATCATATGCCACCGGCAATCAACAAAAAGCGGATAAAAAATTCATATAAAGAGTGTTGACAGATTTGTAAGCCGATGTACAATAGTCATACCCCACCCGGTAGGGGGGGGTATAAGGAGAATGATGGATAAGGATATCACTCTGCGATTAAAGAATGTGGAAGGTCATGTACGCGGAATCCAACGCATGGTCGATGACGGAGCTTATTGTATTGATGTGATTCAGCAGATTCAGGCGGCCCAGGCAGCGTTAAGCAAGATAAGCTCAGTAATCCTGGAGGATCACCTCAACTCCTGTGTGATCACTGCCATCCGCGGTGACGATCCGGCGGAACGTGAACGGGTGCTTCGAGAGATCCGCGACGTATTTGATAAAACCAATCGTTCTTATTAGTAAAAGGAGAAAAAATGAATACTGTTACCTATACCATTCCGGCTATCAATTGCGGGCATTGTGTGCATACCATAAAAATGGAGCTTTCAGACCTTGATGGTGTGAAAAGCGTGGAAGGCGATCAGGCCGCGAAGACTGTCACGGTGGAATATGACGCGCCAGCCACAGAAGAAACAATCAAATCCTTGTTAAAAGAGATCAATTATCCGGCAGCCTAGAGAAAAGAGATCCTATGGCAGAAACACGGCAAGTCATCCTCCCGGTGACGGGTATGACATGTGCTAATTGTGTCGCGACCATTGAGCGCAATTTAAAAAAAGAAGCCGGCGTTCAGGCTTCCAATGTCAATTTATCGAATGAACGTGCCATGGTGGATTACGACCCGGAAGTCGCTTCCATAGAAACCATCATTAAGCGTATCGAACGGGCGGGGTATGGAATCGCGGAAGGTGAACTGGATTTACACATCCGGGGTTTGAGCGATTCGGCGGATGCTGACAGACTTTCAAAGAGACTAACCGGAATGACCGGCATTTTGGCTGCCAGCGTAAACATTGCCAGCGAGACAGCCCGGGTAAGATACATCCCCACAATATTGACCCGGGTTGAAATCCAGCATGTGATTCAGGCGGCTGGATTTAGCGCTGTCGATTCCGGCGGTGATGCGGAAGATGTGGAAGGCCTGGCACGGCAGAAAGAGACCAATGAACAAAAGAGGTTGTTGATCATTGGGCTTATTTTTACCGTTCCACTTTTTATCCTGTCGATGTCCGGGGATATGGGATTTTTCCCCATGGAAGTCTCCCATTCCCTCTGGTTCAAATGGATCATGCTGGTGCTTGCGCTGCCGGTGCAGGTGTATGTCGGCAGGCAGTACTACGTCAGCGCGTATAAGGCGCTGCGGAATGGTTCTGCCAACATGGACGTCCTTGTGGCGCTGGGATCTTCTGTGGCGTTCCTGTACTCACTTCCCGTGACATTTGGCTGGATCAGAGGGCACGTCTATTTTGAGACAGCTGCCGTGATCATCACATTGATCAAGCTGGGCAAGTTCCTTGAAGTCCGTGCCAAAGGGAAGACCAGTGAAGCCATAAAGAAGTTGATGAGCCTGCGACCGAAAACCGCACGCATCGTGCGAGACGGTCAGGAATTGACCGTGGACATCGATCATGTACGGTTGGAAGACCTGGTGATGGTACGTCCCGGCGAGAAATTGCCGGTTGACGGCATTGTGGTTGACGGCTATTCATCGGTGGACGAATCCATGCTGACCGGCGAATCACTGCCGGTTGAAAAATCCGCCGGGTCACCGGTGATCGGGGCGACGATCAACAAGCTGGGATCGTTCACCTACAGGGCCACCCGGGTGGGACGTGAAACCGTGTTGTCGCAGATCATCCGTCTGGTGGAAGAAGCCCAGGGAAGCAAAGCTCCCATCCAGAAACTCGCTGACCAGGTTTCCGCGGTTTTTGTTCCTGTGGTGATCGGTCTGGCGCTTTTGACGTTTGCCGGCTGGCTGTTATTCGGTCCACCCCTGGCGATTAATTCTGATGTCACCCCGGTGACGCGGGCATTGATCAACATGGTGGCGGTGCTGGTGATCGCGTGCCCGTGCGCCATGGGACTGGCTACACCTACCGCCATTATGGTGGGAACGGGCAGGGGCGCGGCGATGGGTGTATTGATCAAATCATCCGAAGCCCTGGAGAGGGCTGGATCGGTGAAAATGGTTGTGCTGGATAAAACCGGTACGATCACACGCGGTCAACCGCAGGTGACGGACATTCTATCAAGAGGAGATTTGTCGCCGGATGATATTTTGCGGTTAGCCGGGTCTCTGGAAAAAAACAGTGAACACCCGTTGGGTGAAGCCATATCAGCCGAAGCGATAAACCGGTCTTTGCCGGTATCCACACCTGAGGCGTTTGTTTCCGTCACCGGGCAGGGTGTAATGGGCACGGTGGATGGGCATCTGGTTTTGGTTGGGAATTCCAGGCTGTTGAATGAAAACAATATGTCTGTTTCTGAATGGCATACAGACATTGAACGGCTGCAATCCGACGGCAAGACGGCTATGCTGGTAGCCATCGACGGCCGACCGGCGGGGATCATCGCTGTAGCGGATACCATCAAGGATGGATCAAAAGAAGCCATTGAAAAATTGCATGACATGGGGCTGAATGTGGCCATGATCACCGGAGACAACCGGCAGACGGCCGAAGCGGTCGCGCGGCAGGTGGGCGTGGACACGGTGCTGGCCGAAGTATTGCCCGGCGGAAAGGCGGAGGAAGTCAAACGCCTCCAGGAAAGCGGCATGACCGTCGGCATGGTAGGTGATGGCATTAATGACGCACCCGCGCTGGCACAGGCTGATGTAGGAATTGCCATTGGTACGGGTACAGATGTGGCTATCGCCTCAGCACCGGTTGTGCTGATGAGCGGCGACCTGGGCGGGGTGGTGAAAGCCATACGCCTGTCTCGTGCCACATTACAAACGATTAAACAAAATCTGTTCTGGGCGTTCTTCTATAACGTCATTCTGATACCGGTTGCCGCCCTTGGGCTTATGATGCCTATGTTGGCCGCTGGCGCCATGGCCTTCAGCAGCGTCTTTGTTGTGAGCAACAGCCTGCGGCTAAATCAGAAGAAATTCTAGTTTGAGTGATAATAAAACTGGGTCCGGTTTCCGGATCCAGTTTTCGTATAGATAAATAGCCCTTTTTAATAAGTCTGCGAATTCAGGGCTGCATGGTAAAATAATTCAAATTTAATACAATAAATCGAGGTTAGCATGTCGAATTCAACTACCCAGGAACGCGCGATCAACACTATCCGCTTCTTAGCCGCAGACGGTGTTCAGAAGGCAAATTCAGGTCATCCCGGTCTACCTATGGGGGCTGCCGCTATTGCCTACACAATTTGGACCAAACACCTGCGCCACAACCCGAAAAACCCGCAATGGTTTGACCGTGACCGTTTTGTATTATCCGGCGGACACGGTTCCATGCTGCTATACAGCCTGCTTCATCTGACCGGTTATAACCTCCCCCTTGATCAATTAAAACAATTCCGTCAGTGGGGCTCTGTCACTCCCGGGCACCCGGAAGTGGGCATGACCCCGGGCGTTGAAGCGACAACCGGCCCCCTGGGGCAGGGTATCTGCAATGGTATCGGCATGGCGGTTGCGGAAGCGCACCTGGCCGCTGAATTCAACAAACCCGGACACAACATCATCGACCACACCACCTACATCATCGCCGGTGATGGCGACCTGATGGAAGGTGTTGCTTCAGAAGCGACAAGTTTCGCCGGCCACCAGAAATTGGGTAAGGTCATCCTGTTCTATGATGACAATAGCATCACCATTGACGGCTCCACCAGCCTGGCGTTCACCGAAGACCGTGCTAAACGGTTCGAAGCGTACGGTTGGCAGGTTCTGAAAGTGGACGATGGCAACGATGTAGCCAAGATCGATAAAGCCATCAAAAAGGCCAAAAAAGACCCGCGCCCGACCATGATCATGTGCAAGACCATCATCGGTTATGGCCTGCCCAATAAACAGGGCACACACAAAGCCCATGGTGAACCGGCGGGTGAAGAAGAACTGGCTGCCGCCAAGGCCAAACTCGGTTGGCCGAATGAATCCTTCTACATTCCCGAAGACGCCGCCAAAGAATTCAAAAAATGTGTTTCCCGCGGCAAGAAAATGGAAGCTGACTGGAAGAAACGTTTTGATGCCTATAAAGCCGAATTCCCGACTGAAGCGGCTGAACTTTCCCGCCGCATTGCCGGCGAACTGCCCAAAGACTGGGAGAAAGCCCTGCCTATCTTCGAAACTGATGCCAAAGGTATGGGCAGCCGCGTGGCTTCCGGCAAGGTGATCAACGCCCTGACGGCCGCCATCCCTGAACTGATCGGCGGTTCCGCTGATCTCGCCCCCAGCAATAACACCTGGATCACAGGCAGCCCGGCTTTCCAGGAAGACCACCGCGAAGGCAAGAACTTCCACTTTGGCGTTCGCGAACACGGCATGGCAGCTATCGTAAATGGTATGGCCCTGCACGGCGGTATCCGCCCGTACGGCGCCACATTCCTGGTGTTTGCCGATTACTGCCGAGGCGCGTTGCGCGTCGGCGCTCTGTCACACCTGCCGACGGTCTGGATCCTTACCCACGATAGCATTGGCCTGGGTGAAGACGGCCCGACACACCAGCCGGTGGAAACTGTCGCGTCACTGCGCATTATCCCAAATATGATCACCATCCGTCCCGCGGACGCCAATGAAGTGGCGGAAGCCTGGCGTGTGGCTCTGACCAACAAAAAACGCCCCACTTCCCTGGCTTTGAGCCGCCAGAACCTGCCCACGCTTGACCGTACTGTTGTTGCCCCGGCCGTGGGAGTTCAGAAAGGCGCTTATGTGCTGAAGGATTTCGGCGCCAAACCCGAGATCATCCTGATGGCCTCCGGTTCCGAAGTCAGCCTGGTGCTTAAAGCCGCGGAAAAACTTTCATCAGAAGGAAAATCCGTTCGTGTTGTATCCTTCCCCTCCTGGGAACTGTTCAAAGAACAATCCACGGAATACAAGGAATCCGTACTGCCCGCGAATGTCAAGAAACGTGTGGCTGTAGAGGCTGGTTTGACCTTCGGCTGGGATAAATGGGTGGGAGACAATGGTGTGGTGATCGGTCTCGATCATTTTGGTGCCTCCGCCCCCGGCAATGTGGTTATGGAAAAATTTGGTTTCACCGTTGACCATGTAGTGGAAGAAGCAAAGAAACTTCTCGGATAAAAGATGAACGTTGCCGTGTCCTGCGATCACGCGGGCTACCCGTATAAAGCCGCGATCATGCAGCAGATTACTGATCTGGGGCATGCGGTTATCGAGATGGGAGCCGTGTCAACGGAACCGGTGGATTACCCTGATATTGCTGAACCGGCCGCCCGGGCCATCCAGTCCGGGCAGGCCGATCGGGCTGTCATCGTGTGCGGTTCCGGAGTGGGTGTAACTGTGGCCGCAAACAAATACAAAGGTGTACGCGCGTGTGTCTGCCATGATGCTTATTCCGCACATCAGGGCGTGGAGCACGATAACCAGAATGTGCTTTGCCTGGGGGCAAGGATTGTGGGGATTGAAGTGGCCAGAGAACTGGTCTCGGCGTTTCTATCGGCGGAGTTCTCCTCACAGGAACGGCATCACCGCCGGTACGAGAAAGTTGAAATGTTAGAAAGAAGGATGTTCAAATGAGTAAATCAAGTTTGCAGCAATTGGTAGACGCCGGTCAGTCACCCTGGTTGGATAATATTGACCGCAGACAATTGAAGGACGGCGCTCTGGCCAAAATGGTCGCGGATGGCGACATCACTGGGGTTACCTCCAATCCTACGATCTTTAATAACGCCATTGGCGGATCCCGGATCTATGATGAAACCATTCAACCGATGGCCCTGGCTAACTGCGATACCGAAACCATCTTCTTCCAGCTTGCCGTGGAAGATATCCGTAAAGCGGCTGACCTTTTCCGGCCGGTGTATGATGCCACGAATGGCGCTGACGGCTACGTCAGCCTGGAAGTAAGCCCGAAACTGGCTCACAGCACCAAGAAAACCGTGGAACAGGCCAAGCAACTCTGGAAGGTTCTGGACCGCCCGAACGTGATGATCAAAATTCCGGCTACCCTGCAGGGCCTGCCGGCCATCACCGCTGTCATCGCTGAAGGTATCAACGTCAACGTGACGCTGATCTTCTCCCCCGAGCGCTATGTAGCCGTCTGTGAAGCGTACATGCGCGGCCTTGAGAAACGCCTGAAAGCCAAAAAACCGGTTGACCATGTGGCTTCTGTGGCTTCATTCTTTGTCTCCCGCATTGACAGCAAAGTGGACGCCCGCCTGAAAGCGATGGCGGACAACGGCGACCAGAAAGCCAAAGGTTTGATGGGAAAAGCCGCCGTTTCCACCTGCAAACATGTGTATGAGATTTTTGAGACCACATTCGCCTCCGACCGTTTCAAGAAATTGGAAGCAAAAGGGGCCCGTATTCAGCGGCCTTTGTGGGCTTCCACCAGCACGAAAAATCCGAACTATCGCGACGTGATCTATGTGGAAGAATTGATCGCCGAGAACACCGTCAACACAATGCCGCCGGCTACCGTCAAGGCATTCAAAGACCACGGACAGTTGACTGCCCGCGCCACTAACGGCCGCATGGAAGCATCCAAATCGCTGGCCGATCTGGCCGGTATTGGAATTGATATGAACGAAGTTTCCGCGCAGCTGGAAGAAGAAGGCGTCAAATCCTTCATCGCCGCATATAAAGAATTGCTGCGCACGATTGACAAGCGTTCCAAAGAGTTCCGTAAAGAGGTGGGTGTTCTTTCTGCTCCGTACGCGAAAGCTCTGGCTGACCTGAAAGAAAAAGATTTCGTCACTCGCATGGAAGCCAAAGATGCCGACCTGTGGACAAAGGACGCTGAAGGACAAAAAGAGATCAGAATCCGCCTCGGTTGGCTGAACGCTCCGGAAAAAGGCGCTGCCATTGTGGAAGAAGTCAAACCCATATTGGAAGAGGTTAAAGCCGAAGGCATGAGCCGCATCCTGTTGCTGGGAATGGGCGGTTCATCCCTGGGCGTGGAAACCATGTCCATGATCCTGGGCGCTCAGGAAGCCGGGCTGGAATTGCGGATTCTTGATAT